>CAXBQX010000005.1:0-66168 GCA_963978365.1 uncultured Opitutales bacterium
GCTTCCCCTCCCCATGCTGGGATACTTACAGGAGGAGGCTTATACCCTGTGGATCAAAAGGTTACCATTACTGCCTCACCTCTCTCAGGATATGCTTTTGATCAATGGACAGGTGCTTCGATTTCCACACCAGAAGATGCGAACAGCTCATTGATCATCGATGGAAATTTGACCTTAACCGCACTCTTCAATCCTCTTACTTACTCCGTGATCATCGAAGACACCACTGGAGGAACAGTTTCAGGGTCTGGAAACTATACCTATGGCACCGAGGCCAATCTCTCGGCAATTCCTTCAACCGGATACCAGTTTGAGTACTGGAATGGCGGAGGAGTGGATGATCCACTCCTCCCTGACCTTAGCCTAATCGTCCAGAAAAACCTAACCCTGGAGGCGGTTTTTTCGCCCAAAAGCTACCATCTACATACCAACCCAACCACTGGTGGAAGTGTCTATATATCCGGAAATAGTCCTTTCCTTTACGACAGCAATGTTTCCATAAATGCAGTCCCGAATCCAGGTTACACTTTCAGCCGATGGATCGGGCAAGGGGTCCATTCAGAAAGTGAAAGTAATTCCTTTGTGCACATGACGGAGGATCGCAATATATCCGCCTTTTTTGAAACGATCGAGGCTTCCCTTATTACACTAAAAACCCCAACTTCGGGTGGAGTTGTCACAGGTGCTGGATTTTATCAGGCCAATCAATTCATATCTTTATCAGCCACACCCAACCCAGGCTATCGTTTTTCTCACTGGCTTGGTGCAGGGGTCGAAGAACCTCTCAAAGCAAACACTCGAATTTTCATCACTTCCGATGCCATCACGGTCGCTTCCTTCTCGTTATCCCAATTATCCCAGACTTTGGAGGTTTCGAATTTAGGGAACAACTGGTTTTCCTCATGGCTTGGGACGATTTATCAAACTGGATCTGGATGGATTTATCACTGGGTGCTAGGTTGGTTATACCCACAACCATTGGCAGATAACCTTTGGTTATGGACAGAGAGCCACGGATGGGCGTGGACAGCTAAAGACCCGTTTTCAGGAAACTTTCTTTGGTTGGAAAACTTGAAAGAATGGGTCTATCTCGACCTCACCAGCACCCACGCTCCTAGGTATTACAACTACCAGTCTGAATCGTGGGTAGATTGGTAACCCATAAACAGTCCCTACCGCTCCATTGCCTTTCGCCCATCGAACGCACTTCGTAGGGTAATTTCGTCGGCATAGGTAACCCCTCCTCCGCTGGGTAAACCAAATCCAATCCGGGAGACCTGTATATTGTGACCGGCAAAAATTTCCTGGTGCAAATAGTGGCAGGTCGCCTCTCCTTCCATATCATTCCCCAGAGCTAAAATGACCTCCTTAATTTTTCCATCCACCAAGCGTTGCCTCAGGGATGCGAGGTTGAGGTTATTCGGACCCACGCCACGAACCGGCGCCAGTTTCCCATGCAACACATGATAAACCCCACGAAACACCCCAGCCCGTTCCATCGCAAAAAGATCGGTCACCCCCTCCACCACACATACCTGACCCTCTTCCCTTTCCTCAGACAAGCAAAGGGAGCAGAGTGGACCTTCGGCCAGGTTACCGCAGGTTTCGCAAGCACCCAGGTTCTTGGCGGCATCCTCGAGGGAGCTAACCAAAGCAGTACCAGCCTTCGGGTTTTCCACAAGTAAATGCAGGGCCACTTTTTCAGCCGAACGATACCCCAATCCAGGCAAGCGTTTCAGGGCTTGCACCAGGGCTTGGTACTGGGGAGTCAAAGAAGGAGTTAGGTTTAAAAGAAGCCGGGCATTTGTACGCCTCTGGTGAGACTGCCCATGGCATCATCACTTTTCTTTTTGGCCTGCTCCGCGGCATCTTTCACTGTCTGAAGAATAGCTTCAGAAACAAAATCTGGATCTTCCTTGAGAAATTCCGCATCCAGTTGCAGATCATGAAATTCTCCCTGACCACTGATTTTAATGGTCACCGCTCCTCCGCCTCCACTGACTTCAAAGATTTCCTCGGAGAGCTTGGCTTGAGCCTCCTCCATCAGCTTTTGCATTTTCTGGGCTTGTTTTAAAAGTTTTCCTACACCTGGCATGCTTCGAATAAAAGGCTTAGCCGATCTTACTGGCAAGAAAATCTTCGTAGCCCGACTGAAAATCAGGAAACTTTGGTTTCCATCCCAAAACCTGCGAGATTTTCGAGGGATCGACCCGGCGATGCCCCCCACGGGTATCGCCCACTCCCGTAAAAACTGGCTCGGGCACATTCAGCCTCTGAGCCACCCATCGGGCAATCTCTCCCCGGGTGGCGTGCTGGCCATCACTGGCATTGAAAATTCCGCCAGTAACACCTGAAGATCCCTGGAGCAAGGCAAGGATGGAGGAAACTGCATCATCGCGGTGTAAAAGATTTAAAATACGGTCGGGGCTTCCGGTCATGGGCTCTCCTCTTTCTATTTTATCAACCAGTAAATGCCTGCCCGGACCATAGAGACCGGAAAACCGGATGACCGCCTTACAAACTGCAACCGATTCGGATGCTTCCAGGCAAAGCCTTTCTGCGGAGAGTAAGATTTGTCCACGGGCAGAAGCCTGGGAGGTATCGGATTCCTCATCGACCAAGCTTCCATCGGTTTGGGGATAAACCGAACTGCTGCTGGTAAATACCAGCGAGCGAACTGGATCCCCCCTTTGTTTAATCCATTGAATAATCGATTGCATACCCTGCAGGTAAGACTCTTGGTAGCCCTCCACCGTGGGCGAGGATGCACCCACACAATTAACCACATGATCCACACCTTTTGGAATTTTGGACCACCAGTGATCATCCTGCAAATTCCCCAAAACAGTGTGGGCTCCGACCTCTTCTGCTTTTCGGGCACTATCTGGATTACGGGTAAGCGCGGTGACCGACCATCCTAAATCCACGCACTCTTTAGCCAGAGCGAGGCCAATATAGCCACATCCAAAAATTACCAGTGAGTCATTCAATGCCTTTGTATCCAATGGCGAGACTCAGGAATGTCAAGCCATGTACAGGGAAGAACAAAGGGGGGTTACTCCTTGTCAAAAGGATCGATCCTTGGCACATCTTATCAGCATGCACATTTTGTTTGTATGTTGGGGAAATATTTGCCGCTCACCAGCGGCTGAATGCACATTTCGTAAAGTCATTGAGCAGCGGGGACTGGCCAAAAAATACACCTGCGATTCTGCCGGCACGATTGGATCGCACCAGGGAAATCCACCTGATTCCCGAATGAGGCAGGCAGCCGAGGGCCGTGGATTGACTATTTCCGGAGCAGCCCGGATGATCAGGGATCAGGACTACTCCGAGGCAGATTTGATTGTGACGATGGATGATTTTAATTTTTCGGAAGTCCATAAACTGATGCCCGATCCGTCGTTTAAAAGTAAGGTGCGCCCTTTTTGCGACTTTGTTAGTTCATCCGACCGCGAAGTGCCCGACCCTTATTACGGTGGACCATCCGGCTTTGAGAAAGTCCTCGATTTACTTGATGATGGGTGCGACCGCTTACTCGATCATCTCGAAAAAGAATCCGCCTAAGTTTACCTTCCGGCTCGATGAGCGAAATTGACCGTACTATTTCCGAATCTACGGGTATGGCGTTTTGCACCGGTACTGAAAAGGGTATCGGTGGGGGTTGCATCAATCAGGCATCCAAGCTGAGCGGCGTGGATGGGCGTGAATTTTTTGTTAAAAAGAACCAACTCTCTTTTCTGCCCTTCTTTCAGGCAGAGGCACGGGCACTGCAGGAAATGAAAGATACGCACACCATCCGAGTACCCACGGTGATCGCACACGGAACGGCCCAGGCCCAGGCCTACCTCGTCCTCGAATACATCGAGGAGGGATCAGCCGGCTCAAATGGACAAGCCACTTTGGGCACCCTCCTCGCCAAGATGCACAGGGTTGTGCAACCGCATTTTGGATGGAGTATGGATAACTGTATCGGGGCAACTCCCCAACCCAATCCACCGTCCCAAAACTGGGTTACTTTCTATCGGGATCAGCGGTTGGATCATCAGTTTAAACTGGCCGTCGCTAAAGGCAGAAAATTTGATGGTGCCCAGAAATTACTCGAATCTATCGATTCCTTTTTTACCACCTACACCCCCCACCCCAGCCTGCTCCATGGAGATTTATGGGGGGGGAACTCTGGGTATGACCGCGAGGGCAACCCCTTTCTTTTTGATCCAGCTTCCTATTATGGAGACCGAGAAGCAGACCTTGCATTCACCTACATGTTTGGCGGGTTTTCTTCTGCATTTTATGATGCTTATGAAGAGGAATACCCAGTCGACCCTGGATTTCGTATCCGAAAAACGCTTTACAACTTATATCACGAATTGAACCATTTTAATTTGTTTGGTGGGGGCTATGCCAGCTCCGCCCAGTCCAGTATCGATCAACTTTTACAAAGCCTGTGAACCCATCCACCCAACCTGTTGAAATTCTTTCGGCTGCAAGAATTGCGGAACGATTAACCACCCTGGCCCAAGAAATTAACCAGTTTTATCAAGGCAGGGAAATTCTGCTGGTTTCCATTTTGGACGGTGCGATTATTTTTACCGCCGATCTATTACGCCTACTGAGCATCCCCACCCAGTTGGACTGCTTGAGGATTTCCAGTTATGGGTCCTCCACCTCTCCAGAAAGTGCCCCGCAGATTACAGGTAGTTTGAAATCAGACCTTCGTGGAAAGCATGTTTTACTGGTGGACGATATTCTGGACACCGGGAATACCTTGCAACGGGCGTCGGATGAAATCCTATCCCACAACCCAGATTCTCTTAAGACCTGTGTCTTCCTCGACAAAGCGGAGAGAAGAACCAACCACTTCCAGGCAGATTGGGTTGGGTTTTCCATCCCCAATGAATTTGTGGTTGGCTATGGCCTGGATTATGACGGCCGCTACCGTGAACTCCCTTACCTGGGTAAACTGCCCAGCTAAAGATCTCTCTTCCAACCCAACCGATCCAATGACAGAAAAAAGTAAAAATCCGCTCCGTCGCATTTATGACTGGACCCTCTCCCTGGCGGAGAAAAAACTGGCGGGGCTTTGGCTCGGTCTGCTCTCCTTTGCCGAAGCCAGTTTTTTTCCGATCCCACCCGATGTATTATTGATCCCGCTTTGCCTGGGCAGACTCAGAAAAGCATTCCGTTTTGCCCTGATCTGTTCGGTCGCATCGGTGCTGGGTGGACTTGCTGGGTATGCTATGGGTGCCTTTGCCTGGGATGGGTTATCTCTGTGGTTCTTCCAGTATGTTCCCGGCTTCACCGAAGAAAAATTTGCCCGGATTCAGGAATGGTATGCGGAATGGGGATGGCCTCTGGTCTTTCTCGCCGGTTTCTCCCCAATTCCCTACAAAATCTTCACCATTGCCAGCGGGGTACTGGGCATGGCCTTGCTCCCATTTATTTTAGCATCGGCGGTGAGCCGGTCGGCCCGTTTCTTTTTAGTGGCCGCATTGGTGGCTAAATTTGGAGAACCGATGAAGGAAAAAATCGACAAGCATTTTAACCTGCTCGCCCTGGTGTTTGGGTTGCTTTTGGTGGGTGGATTTTTGGCTTTGAAACTTTTGCGGTAATCTAAAAATTCCTAAAATTCATCCACTTCGAGTTTTTCCATATACTCGGTCACATTGCAGGTAAGCATACGGGCCTTGCGGGTGGAAATTTCCAGCACCTTGGTGACCACCCCATCGAGGAAAGAACGGTCGTGACTAACAATCAGGGCGGTTCCCTCAAACAGGTTCAAAGCTTCCTGTAAAACCTCCTTGCTCCGGATATCCAAGTGGTTGGTTGGTTCGTCCATAATCAGGAAATTACAGGGCTTCATCAACAACTTCGCCAAAGCCACCCGATTGCGTTCCCCACCCGAGAGCACTGAGGTCTTTTTAAAGACATCATTCCCACTAAAAAGCAGGGCACCCAAGGCAGCCCGGGGATTGGCATCCGGGTTATTTTCGCACACCTGCTCCACTTCGGCCAGCACCTCATTGGCTGGGTTCAGTTCCTCGGCCTGGTGCTGGGCAAAATATCCAATCACCGTATTCACCCCCATATCGCGTTCGCCATCCTGAAAAGGTTCCACTCCGGCAAGAACCCGGGCCAAAGTAGACTTACCGGCTCCATTGACTCCAACCACCGCAATCCGGTCCCCCTTATCAATCCGTAGATCCAGCCCGTCAAAGACCACATTATCCCCATAGGCTTTTCTCATACCCTGTAATTCCACCACTTTTTGGCTGGCTGCCGGGGAAGGAGGGAAGCGAAAGAAAATCTTTTTTTCCTCCGCCTCGGGTTTGACAATTTCCATCTTTTCCAGGGCTTTGATTCGGCTCTGCACCATGGCCGCTTTTTTCACATTGGATCGGAAACGGTTAATAAATTCCTTCTCTTTCTGAATTTCCTTCTTTTGGTTGTTGTACGCCTTTCTTTGCCGTTCCAGACGGGCTTCACTTTCTTTCAAGTAAAAGGTGTAATTTCCGCGGTAACTATTCAGGTTTCCAAGTTTTAGCTCAATCGTCCGCTCGGTCACAGTCTCTAAAAAAGCACGGTCGTGGGAGATCACCAAAATGGATCCCTGGTAGCCCTTAAGGTAATGCTCCAACCAGTTTTGTGAGACCACATCGAGGTGATTGGTTGGTTCATCCAAAATAAGCAGGGATGGTGATTGTAAAAGCAACTTGCCCAAAGCTATGCGCATTTGCCAACCACCGGAAAACTCATCCACCGGGCGATCGAGATCCTCCTTGGAAAACCCCATCCCCATGAGAACCTTTTCGATCCTCGAGTTCATTTTTTCCGGTTCAAAACTGGCTAACTGGGTTTCCCAACCTCCCATCAGGTCGATCAGATCGTAAAACTCCTCATCCTCCGGATCCAGTTCGGCGAGCTTTGCTTCTGCCTCATCCAATTTGGACTGCAGTTCGGAAGCCCCGGAAAAAGCTTTTCCTGCTTCTTCACGAACCGTCCCTCCGGAAGCGTGCACACCATCCTGGGGCAAATACCCAACGGTGGCGTAGTCTGGCTTTTCTATGCTTCCGTCATCGGGTTGCACCTCTCCCATGAGCATGCGCAAAAGGGTGGTTTTGCCGGACCCATTGGAGCCCACCAACGCGATACGGTCGCGTGGACCAATCGTTTCTGAAATTTCGTTAAATAATTTTTTGTGGCCGTAAGAAAGTGTGACCTCGCGTATAAAAATCATTCATTCTTACTAACAGAAACTCAATCGGTTGATCAACGACATTGCCCCCATACCTGCTTTATTTCATTGAGAAAATGGAAAAGGTCGCATGATGGATTAGGTATGCCATACCTTTTGCTGTCCTGTTTATCCCTTTTTTGGTTTTCCTGCTCGGTGATTCCTGACCTTTCTGACCCTGCAGTATTTACGGATGCCAAACAAAGTGCTGTGGATCTAAGTACGCTGGAAAGAAAATTTATGTACGGTATGTTTTATCTTTATGTGAACAAGGAAGGAGAACCCTTCACTGGATGGGTTAAATCCAAACACGATACCGGTACTTTAAAACAGCTCGGTTTTTTGAAAAAAGGAAGAAAGGAGGGAGTGTGGATGGACTGGTATTCTGCGAGTGTGAAGCAATCTGATATTTATTGGACCGAAGATCGAATGGAGGGCCCTTTTACCGTTTGGCATTCAAATGGAAACCTCAAAGTGGTGGGTCAAACGAAGGATGGAGAAGTGGATGGTTCCTGGACTGAGTATTACGCCGATGGCCAATTGGCTTACCGATCCACCAACAAAATGGGGCACTTGGTGGACATCAAAGTGTGGAAACCGGATGGATCAATCTGCCAAGAATCAAATGTGGTTGGAGGGGACGGCTCCTTTTTACGCTATTTCGAAGACGGCTCCATTGAGCATCAAAGAGTCTTTGAACATGGAGTGGAAACCTCCAGGGAAATATTCAATCAGCGGTAAACAATCTCGCACCTGGGCAGGGCACTTTGGAGGCGGGTCAATTGATCCGGGTCGTAGGGATTGCCTACCAAATTGAGGCTGCGCAGGGAACGGGAATTCATTAAAGGAGTAAGATCACTAATCTGGTTATGGGCGAGGTTCAGGACCTGTAACTGCCTCATCCCCACCAAAGCAGAGATATCCTCGATCTGGTTATGATTGCAGTGCAACTCCCTCATGTAGGTCAGTCCCCCCAGTGGATCGAGCTGGCTCAATTGATTATTTCCTATTTTGAGTTCGCGAAGTTCTTTGAGGTTAGCCAAGGGTGCAAGGTTGTTTATTTGATTACTTTCGGCATGGATTTGTTCCACTTTGGAAAGTCGGGAAAGGGGCCAGAGATCCGACACTTTATTGGCCGAGATGCGTAACCATTCCAGTTCCCTGAGATTGGAAAGCGGGGAAAGGTCGCTCAGTTTATTGTGCGAGAGGAAGAGGCTTTTCAAGCCGGTAAGCCCCGATAGTGTACTCACATCTGAGACCTGATTCCGGGTAATGTAGAGGGTTCTCAGGCTGGTGAGATTAGAAAGCGGAGATAAGTCCTCAATCGAATGTTCATCCAGGGCCAGACTCCAGAGGTTGGTCAGTTTGGAAAGCGGTCGTATATCGGATATACGGGCAGAGGAGTTTATCATCTTGGGAATCCCATACAAACTAAGAACCTGTAAGTTTTTTAATTCAGCCAGTGGAGAAACATCCCGGATTGGATTATGCGAAAGCCTGAGCCATTGCAAATCAGTCAGATAAGAAAAAGCACGCAAGTCCTGGATCCCCTCATCCGCAAACTCCAGTTTTATTTTTTTATCCACCAATGCTTTGTGGGTCAGCACAACGGTTTTCAAACCACCAAAAGGGGTTGCATCCTGCTCGGTCGGCTTTATTCCCAACAACCTGAAAAATCGGGCCTGAGAAATCTCACTATCCTCAGCTCCTACCCAGGGAGCCAAAACAAGTAAAGCCAGACCAATAAACCTCATTAGAATAACTAAATTAGGGGATTTCTTTACGTCAAGCTATCAGGACAAGAAACTAAAACTGCAGAGCGACTCCGGGTAGAGCGGCTTGTATCGCTGAAATCCGGGCAGTGGAAAGATCATTATCAAAAAGGTAAAGCTCAAGCAACTGATCCAACTGATCCATAGAAGTATCATTGGACAGCAAATTATTATTGGCATAAACCCCCCGGAGTTTGGATAAAGAAACCAAAGGGGCGAGGGAGGAAACCTGATTAAAATCAATTAACAGGGTGGATAACTCCTCCATGCTGGACAGGGGAGAAAGATCGGTAATGGCATTTTGGGAAAGAGAAAGGATTCTGATATTATTGAGCTTTTCCAAACCGGACAGGCTGGTGATTTGATTTCTTGAAAAATCAGCCAACCATAAATAAGAGTCGCCCTCCTGAATGGTTGAAAACTCTCCCAGGCTGGTAATCTGATTGTTGGAGAGGTTAATCTCTTTTAAATTGGGTAATGCAGCGATCACTGATGCTTCCGTAAGGTTGTTATCCTCCCCATATAAAACAGATAAGAGGGACATGCTTTTTAACGATGAAATATCCTGTATTTGGTTATTACCCAGATCCAAAGTTCGCATCTTTCGCAGGGTGGATAACGGTTGAATATCCGAGATTTGATTCCCCCTTACGATGAGTTCCTCCAAAGATGTCAACCCAGACAGGCTTTGCAAAGAGCTAACCCCAGTATCGGCCAAATTCAGAATTTGGAGCCTGGTAAGGTTTTCGAGAACGGAAAGATCATTGAGCAGGTTATCATCCAGATACAATTCTTTCAGTTCCAGTAAGTTGGCCAATGGGCTAAGGTCCTGGACTTTGTTCGAGCTAAGGTGCAGGACTTCCAGGTTTTTGAGCCCTGCCAATGGAGCAAGGTCGGTGATCTGATTCGCCTGCAAGTAGAGCTTGCGAAGGTGAGTGGTTTCCCGCAGCGGAGAGAGGTCAGAGATTCTTTGGTAACTTAAGTCGAGGTAACTTTCGGAGTTAAGGATGGAACTTTTAATTTTTTGCAGGGTATAGTCCCCGCCAAAACTTTGGGAATCCTGTTCCCATGCCTGCCACTTAGTTTCATTGATATCTGTAGGTTGCAAGCTTTGCCACTCTGCCGCTCCCTCGTTGTATATTTGCCAACCACCGGCAGACTGACTCCACTGGTAAAATCGCCCATCCATGCCTGGGCGCCAATAGATCCACTCCTCCTGATCATGGGAGTATATCCAGGGAAATGCTCCATGCCACATCCAGTTCTCTGCGAAAAGTGAAGAACCCAAAAAAAGGCAGGTCCATCCCCATACCTGAATAACTTTAAAAAGGCGGCACATCATAGTTGGATGCACCTAAGCTAAACCTGAGAAAATTTTCAAGCAAGGTAAAGATCAGTGGTTTGGTTAGGTGCTTGTTGGGTGATTGAGTTGGAAACAAAATAACCCGTTCACTCGAGTCTTGAATTATTCTTTCCTTACAAAAGTTCCACCTCGGTGAAATAAGCGCCGCCCACTTCATTTTTTTCGGTGTATAAAAAAGTTTCCAAGGTGGTTTCTCCTTTGGGGAGATCCAATTCAAAGTCAACGGAGTGTGCCCCTCTTGCGATCTTTTGCTCGGCCTCCTTTCCCGCAATTTTTACTTTAGCATGCACCGCCCGCAAGGGCTTTCCTGCCTCTTTGGGAAACTGGCGTAATGTAAAACGATACCTGCCCGGTTGAGTGACGGAAACATGCCACGGGCCGGTGATTTTTTTGTACTGGTTAATCTCCGCAAAATTCCAGGGTGGATTGCCCGTCTCCAACCGCCAGTCCTGGGAACACAAAAGGGTAGGATTTTCCGCGGGGTTCCCCAGATCCAGGCAAACCGGGGTCATCCGAGGGGAGACTGATTCCCAAAAAGCTTCGTATAATTTCCTCAACCTTGCCACCACTTCGGGGTGCTTTGCAGAAATATCATGCCGTTGCAAAAGATCCTTGGAAACATCGTAAAGAGACTTTCCTTCCAGCAAGCGCCACTTTCCCTCGAGTACGCAGGACATGACCCAGGGGCCTTCCTTCTCAGAAAACCTGTTTCCCCCATGTAACTGGATAACCAAATGATCCCGGTGGGGCATAGCCTTTGCATTCTTTAAATGATCAGCAAAAGAGGTCCCATCCAGTGGACGGTTCGGATCCAGTTTCAACCCGCATAATTCTGCCAGGGTGGGCAAGACATCGAGGTGTGCACTGAGGTTCCCGCGGTCCTCACCGCCCACCAATCCGCCCGCCGGCCAGTGAATGAAAAAGGGCACCCGGTGACCGCCTTCCCAAATGGTTGATTTCTGTCCGAACATCCCAGCATTAAATCCGCGAAAGCTTCCCTCTTCCGCACCCGGTCCTCCCCTGCCCTTGGCGGTGCCATTATCGGTGGTAAATATAAAGATAGTATTTTCGGCCAAACCAAGCTGATCTAACTTCTTGCGGAGCAGTCCAACATTGTGATCGAGGTTGGTAATCATGCCATAAAACTCGGCTCCCGATTTCCACTTCACAGTATCTCTATATGGAGCGGCCCACTTTTCCGGCACCTTGTAAGGGGAGTGTGGAGCATTGGTGGCAAGATAAAGGAAAAAGGGATTATCCTTATTCCTTTCCACAAAATCCATCGATTCCCGAAACCAAACATCGGTGGCATACCCTTCAAATTTCTCATACTTTCCATTGCGCTCATAAACATCATCAAACTGATCGTTCATCCAAAAATCGGGAGCCTGCCCAATGCCTCCGCCCTTGTGCCAGAGAACCTCCTGAAAACCCCGGTCCTGTGGACGGCAGGGAGCATTATCCCCCAGGTGCCACTTGGCAATCAAACCTGTCTTATAACCGGCATCCGCAAAGTAACTGGCCATGGACACTTCATCGTGGTGCAGGTTACTCCGCCCACTGCTCGTACGGTACGCACCAGTACGGGCGGGATACCTTCCGGTCATCAAGGCGGCCCGAGTGGGTGTGCAAAATGGGCTGACATGATAATCAGTCAAACGGATGGACTCGGCATGCAACGCGTCCAGGTTGGGCGTTTGAATGACCGGGTTCCCGTGGCAACCAAGATCCCCATAACCCTGATCATCCGTCATGATCAAAATAACATTAGGTCTCTCGGAAAAAGCAAACAGGGGAATTGAGAACAAGACCCATATAAGAAATTTGGTAAAGGGCATGAGTATGATCTTCTTGAAGGGCAACCCTTCACTCAAGTGTTAATATTCGAAATCGTTTATTCCTTTTTCCAATGCTACCCTTTACGCTAACACTAACCTGCTACCTGATTCACTTTATTGATTGTATCATAATCAAATTACCAACAGGTTAGTTAATCAGAATGCCTCCCTTTTGATGTACCCTTTTTTTGAAAAATTATTTTGGAAAACCTGGCTTCGTAAAAAACGAAAAGCATGGAAAATATCCTTTTCTGAAAAAAAGAAATTTTTCACCCGAAAAAGACTCTACGCTTATCTTTTCTGGGAGCTGACCAAAAAAGAAAAATATCCCCGTAAATTTCGCTTCAAGAAACTTATTCCTAAAATCAGTTACCGGAAACTTCGGTTTATAAGCAGAGCAAACAAAAAACCCTGGTGGTTTACCTCAGGAATAACTCTGGCTATATTACTTATCCTAGGAACCCCCCTCTTTTTCTTTGGCTACCCTAGGCTTAAGGAATACAAAGTTTATCGTTTCCAAAAAACCGCCCGGGCAGCCCTCGAAAATAACGAGACTTATACCGCCCTGCAAACCTCACTAGCCGCTGAACTCGCTCAACCCGGCGATCTCGCCAACCTCCGTATTTTGGTCAAAGCAGCAGCCCTGTCCCAGCACCCAAGATTGATTGAATGGAGGCGAAAGCTGGCAAACCATGAACAATCCAATCCCCAAGAAAGAGAGGATTACTTAAAACTGCTCCTTTCCATTGGAGCCCAAGGAGAAGCAGAGCAATGGTTCCGTTCCTTACCTCAGGCAGCAATTGAGAAACAGGAGAGCATCTATTTACAATGCCTGATTCTCGCCCAAAATGAGGAAGAGGGAATCGCCCAGGCATTTTCATTGGCGAATAATTTCCTCCAGAAAAATCCCACAGCAACTCCCCTCTGCGAATTTTTTTGGGATCTTTGCATTCGCTCGCAACAGGTTTTCTTTTGGGAGGAAGGTTTGAGGCAAATGCGCCGAGCTGCCGAGTTAGATGGGGAGCACGCCAGGGGAGCTATCCGGCGTCTGTTGAAAATGAAGATTGGCACGATCGATGAAAGAAAAATCTGGGCGAATAAACTCTGGAAATATCCATCACCATCCATGGAAGATGCGATTCTCTGTATGAATGCATCCTTTGGGGAAAACCGGATCAATGGAACCAATCTGGTGCGTGTTCTCCAGCAGGATTTCCCTGAACTTACCCTACCGGAAAACAAGCTCCAACTGGCCCAACTGCTCAACCGGGTTGGCCGGCCGGAAAGTGCCAAAGAAATATTAAACGACGAATTAGTGGAGGGGAGTGAAAAAAAAGAAACTTACCTTCACACCATCGTGGCGGCCTTAAGCGAAGAGCAGGGCCAGATGGCGTATGAACTTATTCAGGAAACGACTTCAGTCCTAAGCCCCAATGAAATTCATTTTTTTAATCTGTTACTGGAAAGCCATTTTGAGAAAAAAGAATCCGAGACCCCTGAAGAATTAGCCAGCAACCTCGCTCACTGCACCCCCGAGGATCTCCAAACGATTCGCCTGTTTTTACGCTTTGCCGAAAGCCCGGATTTTGTAATCGCTTTCCTGGAAGAGCTCGCCAAGCGAAACCCGCATCGAACCGGGATCAAATACCTGCTTACCAACTCTTACCAAAGAACCGGCAAGTTTACCAAACTTGAAAATTTGCTCAAAACTCTCTCCCTCCCGGATCGGGTGGGAAATGTAAGCGGGGAACGCCAGACCTGCATCCTCAAGTCTTTTTACGGACAAGACCCAGATGATTGCCTTCGATGGGCGGAGGATGCTTTTGCGAGCAATCCTCAAAATCTTGCCACTCGATATGCCCTCGCTCTTTGCTACCTGAAGATGGGAGAAACTAACCAGGCCTTTAGCTTACTCGCCCCCTTCTTTAATGCACCGCCTCCATTATGCCCTACCCAGCAGCTCATCGGAGCCCTGACTCTGCATCGAAGTAATCGTACCAAGCAAGCCCTTGCATGGTCCCCGGTTCGCCATCGCTCGTTGCTGATCGATGCGGAGAGAGAACTCCTTTCGGAAATCCATCGTTCAACACCTTGAGCCGAATGCTGCCCAGACCCATTCTATTTTCGGAAACATTTCTCTCCCGAACGGTCTGGATTCTTCTCGGGTTTTCATGGGTCTCCCTTTTTTCACGCATGAGCCTGTGGTGGAATGAGGCGAGCTACTACACCCATGGCTGGGGGGTGCCCCTCCTCGCCTTGGTCCTTTTGGCAAAAAGACTCCCCGAAACTCTCGCAGAAAACCGCCAAAAAAAAGAGCCTGGCCTCACCATTCTTTTTCTACCAGCCCTTCTCTTTTTATGTTTTCGCTTTGTGGGCGAACCCGACCCATTTTGGCGGCTTCCGCTTTGGGGAGAAATGATCTTCCTAAGTCTGCTCAGCGGGCTTTTCTTTCATCAGCAAAAAGCACCCATTCGCTGGCAAACCTGGTTGCTGGTGAGCATCTATTTAATGACCGCCTTACCCTGGCCCGCTGGAATCGAAACCAAGGTCGTACATGGGCTGACAAACCTGATCAGTCAGCTCACCACAGAAATCATTCTATTGTGTGGGTTCCCGGCCGAGATGGTAGGGAATTCCATCCGGGTCGACCAGCAGGAGATCATCATTAATCAGGCCTGCAGTGGGATACGTTCTTTGCAAAACCTTCTGTCCTTTGCTGTTTTCCTGCTGATTTACTTTCGCTTTGACGCCCTCCGGTCCTGCTTCCTTTTTGGGTTGGCCGGGGCAACTGCCCTGCTATGTAATTTGTGCAGAGCCCTGACTTTATCCTTTGTTTTTCTAAACTACGGCGAGTCCACCCAAGTTTCCTGGCACGACACCATTGGCAACTTTTATGTGATCCTATCGATGGCTTTGATGTTTCTGTATGCCTGGTATGTGAAACCTGCGGAAAAACCCGATAAGCATCCATTGCCATCAGAAAATTACCGAGCCCCCCATCCACCTATTTCGCGCTCCGCTGCATGCGGATGGATAGGCATACTAACTACCCCGCCTTTAGTTACCCTCGTATGGTTTTCTTATCTTTGCCCAGCAGCTCCCTCTTTTGTATGGCAAGTCAACCTGGGCACCGGAGCCACCCAATTGGACCCAGGGGTTTATCAAGTCTTGCAGTACGATTATGGGAACCAGACAAAAATCAGCTTAACAGATGGTTCGCTCGCAGATGTGATCTCCTTTGGGTACGAGCAGGACTCCGCTGCCGCCAGTTTATGCAGTCGCAACCACCCACCCGATTACTGCATGGGATACAGCGGGATAGAATTAACTGACTCCCATTCCGAGACCGCTTATCCCTTCAATGAGCAAAATCTTTTCTTCCGCCACTACTCCCGCCGGGGTCCGTCGCATACTCACGGATCTTCAGACCTGCATGTTTTTTGGGGTTCTTTCACCCTGGACAGCCGGATTCTCCCCTTTGAATTTTCCTCCACTTCTCCTTTGGCTAAAGCAGGTTGGTTTTTATCGGGAAAATTATCTTATGAAAGAAAAGTTCTCCTCATTACCCTGGAAGGGAAACGAACCCAAAAGGAGGCAACCGCATGCCTATTTCAAGTCCTGAAAAAAATCATCCAACCGATAAAAGGAAACCAAGAATAGCTCTAATCCACCTTTCCCAAGATACCATATCGCTGAGCCAATGCCCATTCCTCGGGAAGCATCCGGTTCTCTTCCAAGCCTTTGGATAGTTCTTGGGCATCTTCCTTCTTGCCATCTGCCATCAGGATACAGGCAAGCAAAGCACGCTCCCCATGAATCAAGGGAGTTCGTCCTCTTTGCCTCATGACCTCCAGTGCCTCCCCTGGTTGATCAAGGAGCAACTTGGACAAGGCCAGCGTGGACAAAAAGGAGGGATTTCCAGGGAAGGCATCGACAATACGCTGAGCTTCATTTGCCAGAACTGCAGGATCCTCCCCCAGCAATAATGATAGGTACACATGGTTGTTGGCATTGCCAAATTTCTGGGGATTTTTTCTTTTGATTTCAGCGGTGATTTTTTGGGCATCCTGTGTCTTTCTTAATTTGAGAGAGATTTGTAAAAACTGGTTGGACTGAGACAAATTGAAAGCTGCCGGGTCTATCGACCAGGCTGCCTGAAAAGCCTGCAGCGAAACATCGCCATCCCCTTGCAGTAAAGCCAAACGGGCCACATCAAGCAGACTGCTTACAGTGTTCAATTCTTTGGCTTCCTCAAAAAACCTAGCCAGGGCACCCGGTTCCCCCTGAGAAATTTTCAGGTAAGTCTGTGCGAGCAAAAGTCTGGGCTCAGATAAGTGGGTTGCCTGCCCAAGTAACTGATCCGCCTGCTCTGTTTGATTGGTTTCCAACAAAGCCTGAAACCGGGCAAAAAAAGCGGGGTCATCGGCAAAGGCTTTTTGCGTGGACACCACTTGCAGGGCCAGGTCCGGCCGCCCAATTCGCCCTAACCAGGACCCAAGCTCGCCGACTGAGACCAGATCTTTTCCCAGTTGTTGGGTCTCTTGCAGAAAAGCCTCGATCTGATTCGATTCCTGCATGGGCAAAAGAATCCCGGAAGCAGTTAAAAAATCTGCAGGTTGTACTAAGGCATGCGTACGCAACTCTTTGCAAGCTCGTGCTACATCCTGTTGAGTCAAACCACGCATGGGCGAAGAATAGGCCAGCACCCGCAGGGATTTGTAAGCCCAGCGGTCATCGCTCTTTGCCAAATCAAATAATTTCAGCTTTGCCGGAATACGCTCCTCCACGGAACCTGCACTCATTCTTGCCCGGTTGTATTCATAGCTCGCCCGCAGGTTCGCCGGGTTTTCTTCCGCTACTTTTTGCAACTTAGTCAATGCCTCAGCAATCCTGCCCTCATGGTACTGCACAACCGCACTTAGTACCTGCCAATCCACGGACGGGTCATTCAGTTTTTCCGACAACTTGGGCAGATAGGGATCGATCGATTTTTCCGGCGAATCCAGGATCAATTCAGCAAGAAGAAGGAGTTCGTTATTGGTTATTTTTGAGCTGCCTAATAATTCATCTAAGTTATCGAGTGTGCCCGATGGATCGGACACAGATTTATTTACAAGCTCTTGGTACCTCTTTTCGGTAGCCACAACTTTCTCGGAAGTTGATTGGAGGTGAAAATATCCCCAAACTCCCAGGCAACCTACGCCCACCAAGACCAGCAGCTTGGTCAGTAAGCTCATGCAATACGCAGAAGCGTTTTTATCTTACCTAAATTTTTACGTCCCCCAAGAAATGCAAGCAGACCTCCCATAAGAGTAAAAATATAAGCTGGTTCAGGTGCAGCAGAACCACCGCCGCCGCCGCCACCGCCGCCGCCGCCGCCGCCGCCTCCTCCGCCGCCTCCGCCAGCAAGCCAATCTGCGTAGGTCATACTAACTGGTATGTCATAAGTTCCACCCCATGTTGGATCGGTGTAAGTACCGCCAATATTCGTTCCAACAGGAGATGCTGAAATCGTGTAGCCAACATCCTTAAGCAGAGCAAAATCCAAGTCACTAAAGGCGGTACGAGTGTCTGGTCCTATGGATGGCAACATCGAAGGGTGGCAAGCACAGTTAACATTTCCTTGGACAATTGAATTGCCCCAATGAGGGTTACCATTGAGAGGAATGTTTTGACCATTGTATTCCGCTTTGGCATTTGGTCCAGTCCAACTACCTACCCCTGCTACACCCCCAGAACTGAAATTCTTAAATGCTTCACTTGAAGTGAAGCCCATAATATGACCGATCTCATGAACCATCACACTGTAAAAATCAGTTTTACCTGAACTGGTCGCATCTGCGTGGGTGGTCAGGTCTGTATCGTAATAAAAGTTCGCATCGGTATTAACAGATGAAGCTCCCATCTTGGGCTCCCAATGAGTGGATGTATTTTTTGCCTGCATGGCAGAAACCCAACTATCCGGAGGAAAGTACGACCCAGTACCAAAACCAGCTGGTCCAGCATCAGCCAATGGATTCGCTCCCCTGCTACGAGCTCCCAAGAAAATGACTAACTCATCTGCGTTACCAATTACATTTCCTTCACTGGTTGTGGATCCAGGAACGACAGACGCTCCACCACCAGTGGTTGGGTTAGTAAAGGTAAACTGTGGGTTGGAAGCAGAAGTTCCTCCATAGTCCGCAGGGTTGGAAGATGTGAACGAAGTCCCACCCATTCTCGACTCAAATGCGTATGCCACCTGTTCCATAATGTAGCGCTGTTCATCCCCAAAATAGTTTCCAGTATCATAGGAGTAATCAAATATGATATCGATGGCAGCAAAAGAGGATATAGTGGAGTAGATTAACCCGCAAATGAACCAAATAAGCCTAAACATGAACCTAATTAATCTTGCATCAGAGAAAAGTGCAAGAAAACAACAATTCTAGTTTCTAGTCTGTAAAATCTGGCAAATTATTTCAGTTTTAGGAGTATTTAAAATTGTCCTAGCCTTTGAAGATTCTAAACATTTTGCAATGAGCCTACATTCTCTCCCTTTCTTTTTGGTCAGCCTGTCTCTCACTGTGCTTTCCTACGCAAGTAACCTGCAGCGTGGGCAGGAGATATACTCCCAAATCTGCGTGACCTGCCACGGGCCCAACCTCGACGGGGGGATTGGGCCAAGCCTAGTTGATGCTTACTGGAAGCATGGGGATACATCTGAGGCAATTATGAGGTCCATCAGCAAAGGAATCGTGGGTACGGAGATGATCGCTTATGAATATGTGTATTCCGAGGAGGACCGGCAGGCAGTAACCGATTTTATATTGGACAAGCAGGAAGGAAACCGCCAGACCCTGCGCTCTTTTTATGCCCGGGATTATTTTAAAGGGAAACGGCTCAGTCCGGAACTATTTGACTCTGTGGAATCGAGCTCGCAGGAAATTCTTCCGGAAAATTTTCTCTACACCAAAAGAATGTTCGATGGGGTGCTTCGTGGCCAATCCAAGCTATTTATCAAACAGGCTGGTAAGTATCGTTTTAATATAGGTGGGGGAGGAAGAACTTCGATCTGGGTAAATGGCGAGGAGATGCACTACACCAACGATCAGGAAAAAAAGAACACCCATTTTAACAAAGACTTTCACCTCGAAAAAGGCGTGCATAACCTTGAAGTTTTGCATGAGGAACCAACCAGTTTTTCGATGAGATTCTATGCTCGTCTGCAACAGGTTGAAGGCGGTACCTGGATGCTCACCGGTAAAAGCCTCGAAGGAAACACACCCAAGATTGTTCGCCCGGGAACGGAAGCCAAAGTGGTACGAAAATGGATCGAGGGACTCCCCCCACGCACCCTCCTCGTACTTTTGCCCAACCAAGTGATGGTCGCATACGACAGTGCCAGTGGGCAGGTACTTAAAGCCTGGAAGTCCGCCCTGATTAACCAAACCCCTTCGCTCGACAGCCGAAGTCAAAATCAATCAGAAGCTAAAGGGCAGGAAATCTCCGGTGCCCAACAAACCGTTTTGCAGGGCCAGGAATTCAGCCTCAAATCCTATGAGACTTCAGGGGATTCCCTCTTCATTTCCACCCTGGTGGATGGTGTCCAAAAACGGATCAAGGTTTCTCCAGATGGCTCCGATTCCTTTTCTATAACGGTGCAGTAACTTTGCTTAGACAAACTATTTATGAAAATTTTCACCTTATTCATTCTCCTCTTCTCCCTCAGCATTGCAACCGCCCAAATCCCCGACGGGTACAAGGTGGTCACCATTCCCCTGCCCCGCGGTGCAGTCAGTGTACTCGGGCTTTGCCACAAACCCGACGGCACCCTCGCCATCGCCACCTGGGAGGGCGAGGTATGGGAAAGGAAGGGTGAAGTGTGGACCAAGTTTGCCGAGGATTTAATGGAACCCAATGGCATCCTTTGGGATGAGCAGGAACAGGCTTACTATGTCGGACAAAAACCGGAACTTACCCGCCTGGTCGATTCCAACCAGGATGGTGTCTGTGACCGCTACGAAACCGTGACCGATGAGTTTGGTATATCCGGGGAGTACCATGAATATCACTTTGGACCGGTGACTGATTCTCTAGGCCGAAAATATGCCTCCCTTAACCTCGGTGCCCGCGGGGAATTTACCGTAACGGACGGGAAACCGCAAGGGATCGGCGGGGGCAATATGTCTTACAATGCCCCCTGGCGCGGGTGGGTCTACCGCTCCGACCGAGACGGGCACTTCCAACCACTCGCTTCCGGATTCCGCTCCCCCTGCGGGATTGGAATGAGCCCAGAGGATGAGCTCTTCATTACCGACAACCAGGGGGACTGGGTGGCGGACTGCCCGCTCTACCATGTACGGGAGGGAAATTTCTATGGGCACCCCGCATCCCTGCCCGCCCGGGCGGATTACACCAAGGAAAAGGTACTCTCCCAAACCGCGTCCGATTTTGATAAAATCCGGACCAAACCAGCAGTCTGGCTCGTTCGCGAAGTGATTGCCAATTCTCCCGGCAGCCCGATCTGGGATACCACGGAAGGAAAATTCGGACCCTTTACCGGACAGATGTTTATTGGGGACCAGCGCCAGTCCAATTATTTCCGCTCCGGGGTGGAAAAAGTAAATGGGGAATACCAGGGTTGGTGTGTCGACTTTTTGCGTGGTTTGGAGAGCGGACCGGTCAAAATGTCCTTCGACCCGCAGGGCCGCCTATGGTCTGCCCAGGTTGGGCGTGGGTGGTTTAGTAAGGGAGGCAAGCGCACTGCGATTCAGTATGCGGAGTGGGATGGGAAAACGATTCCCTTCGCCCTGCACTCCGCCAGCCTGACGGAAACCGGGTTTGCCGTCACCTTTACCAAGGGGATAGGGAAAAAGATTACCCCCACCGTTCGCTCCTGGGGCTACCATTATTACAGCACCTACGGTTCCCCACCGGTGGATGAGAAGGAACTGGAGGTAAGCAATTATGAGCTCTCGAAAGACCGTAAGACGGTGACCTTTGATGTGCCCCTCGAAACTGACCGGGTCTACGCCATCCACTTTCCTGCCCAGTTAAACACCGATGGCGAACCTCTCGATTTTGACACGATCTACTACACCCTCAACCAACTGCGCCCGGCCAAAGAGCCCAAGCCCGGTCGCAATGTTGGTTGGTCTTTAGTAGGATCCAGTTGGTCACGCAACGATCATAAACGTCCGCTCCCCCCCGTGGTCGATCCCCTTCCTGAAAACCAGTGCGAAGTGGCCAAGCCAGCTAACGCTCTTATGCTCGACTCATCGCAATGGACCAACCCCAACTGGAAGTTTGATCAAAATGGAGTGATGCCCCGTGGGCAGGGACACAACCCAACCAAGCAGGAATTTGGGGATGCCCGAATTCATCTCGAATTCCGTTTCGATCCCGCCACCGAAGATGAGTACGAAGGCAAGAGCCAACTCTATGGAAACTCAGGGATTTTTCTGATGTCTGCTTATGAGCTCCAGGTGGTGAACAGTTTTCAGAACGACACCTTTGCCGATGGGTTTTGCGGAGCGGTCTACGGGCAGCACCCTCCTCTGGTCAATGCCAGCCGGGCACCGGGCAACTGGCAGTCCTATGATATCCTTTATAAAGCACCCGTCTTCCAAAAGGATGGATCGCTAGCCGCCCCCCTCCGCTTGACTGTGCACCATAATGGCCACCTGATACACAAAGATGCCTGGATCTACGGCGAAGTGGGCGGGCCTTACAAGGCTCACGGTAAGATGCCCCTTATGATTCAGGACCACAAGGGCACCGGGGTATCCTTCCGCAACCTTTGGATCGTGCCCGATATTAGTTACGAGGATGAGCTCTACTCCTTTAAACGGCTCTTTTCCTCCAGTCTAAACTAGGCCCTCGGGGCCCCTTTCAACTTTCACTTCTCTCTCTTCACTCTTCAATCTTCCTCCGTGACTTGAACATTGCACCCTCAGGGTGCATTCGTATGGTTGTTCGTTTCCTATTATTTTTAATTAGAAACTACCTATGAGCACCATTGCCTACACCCTGACTGACGAAGCCCCCGCTCTCGCCACCCGTTCCCTCCTACCCATCCTCGAGGCTTTTACCTCCAGTGCGGGGATCACCTATGAACTGAAAGACATATCCCTGGCCAGCCGTATCCTTGCTCATTTCCCCGACCATCTAAGCCCTGAGCAACAGGTACCCGATGCCCTTGCTGAATTGGGCGAACTCGCCAAGCAACCCGAAGCCAACATTGTAAAACTTCCCAATATCAGTGCATCTGTCCCTCAACTGGTGGATGCGATCAAAGAATTGCAGGCCAAAGGCTATCCCGTGCCCGACTATCCTGCAGATCCCAAAACCGAGGACGAAATACAAATTCGCGCCACCTACGCCAAGGTGCTTGGCTCCGCAGTCAACCCCGTGCTTCGCGAAGGAAATTCCGACCGCCGGGTGGCCAAACCGGTCAAAGAATATGCCCAGAAAAACCCGCACTCCATGGGTGCCTGGTCGACGAGCTCCAAATCTCATGTCGCCCACATGGCGGACGGTGATTTTTATGGCAGCGAAAAATCTCTGCTCCTTTCCCAACCCACCACGGTATCGATCGAACTGCTTGGCAAAGATGGGCAAAAAAATCTGCTCAAAGAAGGGCTCGCTTTGGAAGAAGGGGAAGTGATCGATGCGTCGGTGATGAGCAAAAAAGCACTCAGCCAGTTTCTCTCCGAACAGCTCGATGCGGCGGTTGCTGAGAATGTGCTTTTCTCCCTGCATATGAAAGCGACGATGATGAAGGTTTCCGACCCCATCATCTTTGGCCACTGTGTAAACTCTTACCTGGGCGACCTTTTATCCAAACACGGGGAAGTGCTCAAATCTGCCGGTTTTAATGCCAATAATGGGTTAAGCTCTTTTTATTCGGCCCTCGATTCCCTCTCTGCCGAGCAAAAATCAGCCATCGAAACGGACCTTGCCGAGATTATCTCCAAGCGCCCACCCCTCGCCATGGTTAATTCCGACAAAGGAATCACTAACCTGCATGTACCCAGTGATGTGATCATCGATGCATCCATGCCCGCAATGATCCGTACTTCCGGGCAGATGTGGGGACCGGATGGACAACCCAAAGACACCAAGGCCGTCATTCCCGACCGCAACTATGCCGGGGTCTACCAGGCAACGATAGATTTTTGCAAGCAACATGGAGCCTTTGATGTGCCCACCATGGGAAGCGTGGCCAATGTCGGACTGATGGCGAAAAAGGCGGAGGAGTATGGCTCCCACGATAAAACTTTTGAAATCCCTGCAGACGGCACCGTACGGGTAGTTGGGCCCACTGGCAGTGTACTGATCGAGCACGAGGTGGAAGCTGGGGATGTCTGGCGCATGTGCCAGACCAAAAAGGTATCGATTATCGACTGGGTAAAGCTCGCGGTAAACCGGGCACGCCTCAGCGATACACCGGTTGTCTTTTGGTTGGATAAGAACCGTCCGCACGATGCTAATTTGATCCGCTATGTGGAAGCCAAACTAACCACCCTCGACACGGAAGGCTTGGATATTCAAATCCTCGCACCCATCGAGGCCACCCTCCATACCTGTCAGCGTTGTAAGGATGGGCTCGATACCATCTCTGCCACTGGCAATGTACTGCGCGATTATTTGACCGACCTCTTCCCCATCCTTGAACTTGGCACCAGTGCGAAGATGCTCTCCATCGTACCGCTGCTGGCCGGGGGTGGCTTGTTTGAGACTGGGGCTGGTGGATCGGCCCCAAAACATGTTCAGCAATTTGTGGAGGAAGCCCATTTGCGCTGGGACTCCCTCGGCGAGTTTCTCGCCATCGCTGTATCCATCGAAGACCTTGCCAATAAAACAGGAAACACCAAGGCTCAGGTCCTCGCCGATGCCCTCAATGCAGCCATCGGAGTGTTTCTCGATGAGAACAAATCTCCATCCCGCAAAGTCAACGAATTGGACAACCGGGGCAGCCACTTCTACCTCGCCCTGTATTGGGCGGAAGCCCTCGCTGCCCAGTCCGCCGATGCGGAACTCCAGGCCCAGTTTTCTCCCATCGCCCAGAGCTTAAGAGAGAACGAAGACAAAATTGTTTCCGAGCTCAATGACAGCCAGGGAAATGCGGTCGACCTTGGCGGGTATTACTTACTGGACGAAGAGAAAGCAGTGGCCGCGATGCGCCCCAGCCAGACTCTTACTTCGATCTTAAGGTAAGATCGAAGTAAGGAAGAGTGAGTGGAGAAGTCAGGAAGAGTGAATGGTGAAGAGTGAAGTTTGAAGTAGTTTCAAGTCATTACTTGCACACTTCCATCCTACACACCTTTGAGACGCCAGAGGCAGTCCTCTTTAAAACAAAATAATTACGAGCAAAAGAAACGGACAGAGTTTATCATTTCACTCTTCTCCATTCACTCTTTTATTACTTCACTCTTTTATCAAAAGAATTGAATTAATTGCAATTTAGACCAGTCTGGTCTAAATTATTCATTCATGAGAGAAGTAGGTTTATACGAAGCGAAAACAAAAATTTCTGCTTTGATCGAGCAAGTTCAGGCATCTGGTCAATCGATTGCATTAACCAAGCACGGAAAAGTGGTGGCCGAACTGTGCCCGCCCTCGAGAATACGCCCTACCCGGGGGTGCCTCAAGGGAAAGGATTTTAAGATGAGTAATGACTTTGACCAACCAGGACTTGGCTTTGAGGATTTCTTTACCTCCGCACTCAACCCCCTGCAAACCGTATCTGAATCCAAAGGAAAATACCGTACTGGAAAAAAGAAATGATTGAGCAAGTTATCGACACTAATGTGCTGCTCTTTTTCCTGCAAAATGACCGCAGATTGCCTGGTCGTGTAGCCGATATAATTGAAGACGCAAACCGCATATCTCTTGTCTCAATTGCCTGCCTTTGGGAAATATCCATCAAGATTAGCTTGGGCAAGTTGCGGTATACCCCTGCCACCTCTCTCGATTTTCCCATGCAACTGGAAAAGCAGGGCTTTGAAATCATTCCTCTTTCTTGGAGGGTTATGCACCACGCTGGCCAACTCCCGTGGCATCACCGCGATCCCTTTGACCGCTACCTCATCGCAGAATCCCAGCTTCGAAAAGCCCCTATTTTATCCACCGATGAACAACTTGATCTCTACGGAGTGGAACGAATTCATTAAAAAAAGGGAAATTCAAAGTAAATCCGAGAAACCAACCTTTCGACCTTCTCTCTTCTATCTTCACTCTTTTATCCCTTCGTGCAAAGCGACGATGGAAAAGGTAAGGGCTTTGGCCTGGACCATAGAAAATCCCGCTTGTTCGATTTCCCGGCAAAGACCGTCCCGGTTCGGGAACTCTGCTATGCTTGAGCCAAGGTAGAGGTAGGCATCCCGATCCCCAGTTAACCAGCGGGCGACCCAGGGTAAAATCCCCTTTAAATAAAAATAGTATAATGGACGAAACCAGAGGTAGGGCTGGCTAAATTCGAGCACGATCAACCGCCCTCCCGGGCGGAGCACACGCAGCATCTCGGATAAGCCTTTTTCACGGTCCGCCAAGTTACGTAAGCCAAAGGAGATGGTGATCAGATCAAAGCTCTGATCCTCAAAAGGAAGCTGCAGGCAGTCCCCATGAAGAAATTGGTTGGCTTCAGAACCAAGCTGATTTTTCTCTCTTTTCTTTCGGGCTTGCTCGAGCATGGGTTCGCAAAAGTCCAGCCCGGTTAAGCGAACCTTATCCCCCAACCCTTGCCTCAGGGCAAAAAGTACATCCCCACTGCCCGTGGCTAAATCGAGGATATCGCGAGGCTGATTTTTTTTGGCCAGTTCTACGAGACACTTTCTCCAATAAAAATCGATCCCTCCCGAAAGCCAGTGGTTGGCCAGGTCGTAGCGGGGGGCCACGCTGGAGAAAGTCGCCTCAACGGCGACTGGATCGGGCCGGCTCACTCTTCCTCGGAAGAACTGGAAAAGCTCTCCACCACCCAGCGGGAAAGCTCTTTGTCGGGATCATCAATAGCTTTCTTATCCAACACAAATGAGTGTTTGCCCGTCCTTTGGGAAATGATCTTCAGCCCATGTTCAAAGTCCTTGAACTTCTTTTCACAGAGAGCGAGGACAGACCGGTTCTCGGCAGTGGCTTCCTTGACCACTGCCACCTTGGCTGCTTTGCGAAAGCGTAACTCCAACCCATGCTCTCGCTTAAAAGCATCCACGAAGCGGTCGACATCCTCGAGCATATTTTCATCGAGCAAATCCTGGTTGTCCTCAATCAGTTCTTTAAGGGAAGCGGATGGGTGCTTGACCGTATCTGCATCCACAGAAAACTTACGAATGGATGTGGAAGGGAGCTCAAATTTAAAGTCCCGGAAGATTCGTTCGAGGATAGTAACCAAGCCACGGGCCCCGGTCTTTTCCTTAGCAGCCAGCTTCGCGACTTCGAGGATCGCAGGGTGGGCGATTTCAAATTTAATTCCATAGCCCTCAAAATCTTTGCGGTATTGATCCAGGGCGTTGCCTTCGGAGGAGAGCAGGATATCGGCAAGATCTTCCTGGGTTAATTCATCGCAGGCCACCCGCACGGGCAAGCGCCCAACAAACTCGGGCTCAAATCCATATTTTATAAAATCCTGAGTCTCTGCCTTGTTTAAAAAATTAACCCCGCTTTCGGAGAGTTCCTGTTCTTCCGAAGAGCCAAACCCGATACGGTTCAGATCGAGCCGCTTGCGCACACTCTCGGCCAGTTGATCAAAAGCACCACTGACAATGAACAGAATATTTTTGGTGGAGATGGTAGCTTTGCGTGGTTTTCCCCCGCGTTGCATTTCCATAAAAGCTTTCATTTGGCCCATCATATCCTGAGCCGAGTGCAGGTTGACCTCGGTTTCCTCCATCAATTTTAGTAAATTGATTTGCACCCCCCTACCCGACACATCACGCCCACCACGCGAACCTTCGGCTGCAATCTTATCGATCTCGTCGACATAGATAATCCCATACTGGGCGAGCTCGACATTGCCGTCGGCCTGCTTGACAAGGTCGCGCACCAGATCGTCCACATCATTGCCCACATAGCCGGTTTCAGAAAACTTGGTGGCATCGGCCTTGACGAAGGGCACCCCAATCAACTTGGCCACATTGCGCATCAAATATGTCTTCCCCACCCCGGTCGGTCCGAGCAGCAAAACATTGGGCTTCATGTACTCTGCGGACTGGGCCCGTGAGTCCTGCATGCAGCGTCTCACATGGTTATAGTGGTCGCACACCGCCACAGAAAGCACCCGTTTGGCCTGCTCCTGTTTGATAACAAAACGGTCCAGATAATCGCGCACTTCCTTGGGCTTGCGGTCAAAGGAGCGGATGGCATCGAGAGGATCGTCCTCTGTTTTGTCCTTCTGCTTCGACTTCCCCCCTTCATCCTTGGGCTTTTCAGAAGATGCATCCTCATCGGGTTGGTTCATGGATTGCATGAAAGGAGCAAAGGCAACCTGAAGGTTCTTGTTTTTGAGAAGATCCTTGAGTTGCTTCTGAATCTCTTCCAGTGGGTTGTCGTCGTCTTTTTTAGACATGAGCAGAAAAAATAATAGTTTGACAGGTCGTTCGTGTATCGGAATTTATGGAAACTATTACCCTAACCCCACCACCCCTTCCAATCAAACCGTTTTCCCAATATGTCAAATAATCTGACGAAAAGGCAAATCGTCCAATCGATCTACGAGGGCGGCAATTACAACCACAAGCATGTGACTGAAATCGTCCAAAAAACCCTCGACCATATCTGCACAGGTTTGGTCAATGGTCAAAATATCGAGCTTCGCAACTTTGGGGTATTTGAGGTACAGGTAAGAAAGTCCAGAGTTGGTCGGAACCCAAATCAACCGGAGAAGGATGTGGTCATCCCCAGACGAGCAGTTGTAAAGTTCAAGGCAGGTAAGGAAATGAAAGCCGGGCTTTCCAAGCTCGATCTCGACGCTGTATAACCCAACCCCACTCCTTCAGGAGTTGGGCATAATTGGATAAGACCCCTTGAATAAATTCGATACTTTACCCGGATTTCGCGAATTCCCACCGGATGCCTGTGCCCAAAGAAACCATCTATTTCGGGTCTTCCGCACAGTTGCCCGGGCTTTTGACTTTCAGGAATACGATGTGCCTGTGGTGGAACCTCTCGATCTATACCTACAAAAATCCGGTGAGGAAATTGCCAGTCAATTATTTCACTTCGAAGATAAGGGGGGAAGAAAAGTAGCCCTGCGCCCAGAACTCACCCCCACCCTTGCCCGGATGATTGCGGCCCGGGCCAACTCCTTACCCAAACCGGTGAAATGGTTTAATATCGGAGAACATTTTCGTTATGAACGCCCCCAGAAAGGAAGGGGTCGATCGTTCTACCAATTCAATGCGGATCTCGTTGGAGAACCAGGAGTTGATGCAGATGCGGAATTGATCGCCCTGCTCGCTTCCATTTTCGAAACCTTTGGTCTCCGATCCGATGATGTGGTCATCCGCCTGAGCGACCGTGTGACCTGGGTGCTTTTTCTCGATCAGTTGAATATTTCCGAAGATGCACGACCCGCCACCCTCGATGCGATCGATAAGAGCGAGCGACGCAAACCAGAGCAAACCATTGAATCCTTAAACCAGGCCAACCCGGGCCGTGGCGAAGAACTCTTTGCGAAAATTCTGGAGATAAAAGGGCTCAAAAGCCTTGATGATATTGTAACAAAACTCGAGTCCTGTGGAGAACAGGGCAAGCAAAGAGCGGAGGATTGGAAAAACCTGACCGCCCGTTTGGATGCACATGGATGTGATGGGATGATTCAAGTGGACTTGTCCATCGTTCGCGGCCTCGCTTACTATACCGGTTTTGTATACGAGGCCTTTGAGGCATCGGGTGAGGGACGAGCCCTTGCTGGGGGCGGTCGCTATGATCACCTGATTCAAAAGTTATCCGGCAACTGCGACCTACCGGCTGCTGGATTTGCGATTGGGGATATGACCTTGAGCGATTGCCTGGGATCGAAAAACCTTTTGCCACGCTATGTGATCGCCCCTGATCTTTTCCTGATCTTTGGAGAAAGCGAACGTGATATGGGCCTGCGCTTATCCTCTCATCTGCGCAAAGCGGGTCACTCCACCACCTACTCACTCAAACCCTCCGGTTTTGGGAAACAATTTAAGGATGCCGGAAAGTCCGGTGCGAGGTATGCCATCATCCTTGGCGAGGATGAAGTGAAGCAAAGCTCAGTAAAAGTAAAAGATTTGCGAAGCGGCTCTGAAGAGACCTGTAAGATTCAAAGCTTAGTTGAAAAAATAGAAGATTGGGATGGCGAAGGAGGCATCTCTGCGGAGGAATGAGTACCGATACCCCGGACTACCATCGGGAGCTGGAAAGCTCTCATCGGCAAATAGAAAAAAATTTGAAAAAAAGCTACAGGAAGACAACCCGCCGGGAATGGATGAAATATTCTATTTTGGGTGGAGCCGGTTTCTTGGCATCAGCAGGCTACCTTTCTTTTGAAGCCCAGTGGTTGGAAGTTCTGGAAAAGGAAATCCAACTCAAGCACCTTCACCCCAAAGCCAATATCCGGGTACTTCACCTATCCGACCTTCACCTCTCCCAAGCGGTTTCATTGAAGTACCTCGAAAATGCCTTAAAACTGGGGTTGGAACAATCTCCGGATCTTTGCATCATCACCGGAGATTTTATCACCGACCGACCCGGGGCAGACAAACTTCTCGGGTATGGTAAGCTTTTGGGACATTTTGCGGCCAAGGTTCCCACCTTTGCCTGTCTCGGCAATCATGATGGGGGCAGATGGTCTGCCCAGCATGGAGGGTTCTCCTCTTCGGATGCCATCCAGGATTTACTTCGATCCGCCAAGATCAAGCTCCTGCACAATGAAAAACATGAAGTTTTTATCAAAGGGCAAAAGATCGACTTGGTGGGGCTTGGGGATTTATGGTCCGGCAACTGCCTGCCCCATACCTGCCTCGACCGCTTATCTGTAAGCACACCCAAGAAAAGAAACCCTATTTTCCTGCTCAATCACAACCCGGACGCCAAGGAGGCATTAAGCGAGTACAGATGGGATCTGATGCTCAGTGGTCATACCCACGGCGGCCAGTTTAAAATACCCGTGGAAAACCTCGCCCCCTTTGCCCCGGTTAAAGATCGGACGATGGTGGACGGCCTTTTCAACTGGAAAGGACGCATTATTCATATCACCCGGGGGGTGGGCAACCTCTACGGGATCCGCCTCAACTGCCGTCCGGAAATTAGCCTGCTCAAACTTAGCGGTATTTCCTAGACGCGGCCCGATCCGTTTCTTCTGATGGGACTGCTACTTCTGGACAACGAAAATCCGGAATCCTTCCCCGATCCGAAAAAGTCTGATGAATCCGGACTGGTTGCCGTGAGTATTGGTCTGGGCACCCAAAGAATCCTGGCAGCCTACCAACAGGGAATTTTTCCGTGGATGAAACTGGACAGGCCTCCACACTTTTGGTGCTGGTATAGCCCGGACCCAAGGATGCTTCTTTATCCAAATGAATTCAAAGCATCCCGTAGCCTTAGCCAGGCAATCCATAAACAGACCTTTGAAATCAAAATCGATCACAGCTTTGCAAAAGTCATGCATGCCTGTGCTTCCATCCCTCGAAAGCATGAGCCCAGCAGTTGGATCGAGCCAGACATGGAAGTGGATTATGGAAAACTCCACCAACAAGGGTATGCCCACTCCATCGAAGCTTACCAGGATGGATGCCTGGTTGGTGGGCTCTACGGGTTGGCCCTAGGCCATGCATTCTTTGGGGAATCGATGTTTCACCAAGTCCCGGAAGCCTCCAAGGTATGTATGGCTAAACTTGTGGAAATCGCACAATCTTCGGGGTTGCACTTTATTGACTGCCAGGTGCCCAACCCATTTTTGCAAAGCCTGGGTGCCCGTGAAGTCAAACGAACCCAGTTTCTTAGCGAGCTTACCCAAGCATGCGGAAAAAGAGAGTCTGTGGTCGACTGGCCTGCCCTTGCCCAAAATGGACCCTGAGTTTGCCTTGCTCCCTTTTGCTGAAAATGAAATTATGATTCTCTTTTCATGAATACCGAAAATCCAGAACACGCCAACCTGACAGAACTCGGCAAAGGGGGCACTCAACCAAAACGCAGCCTCGAAACCTTCCCCAACCGCAACCCGGAAAGGGATTATCTGGTCGAATTGGAAACCAGTGAATTTAGCTGCCTTTGCCCGAAAACGGGACAACCCGATTTTGCCCATATTTTCATTCGCTACACCCCCAATGAAAAAATCGTCGAGTCCAAGTCTCTTAAGCTCTACCTCTGGACTTACCGGGACGAAGGCGTATTTCATGAACATTTTGCCAACCAACTTCTCACCGACTTAGTGGATGCACTCGACCCCAAGTGGTGCCGGGTGGAAGTCGATTTTAATGCCCGGGGAGGCATTGGGATCGTGGTCACCGCCGAGCATGGCACCCCACCCGATATTGCCCTGACATGAATCCATCCAAAACCATAACGGTTGGAAGCCTGCAGGTATCCAACCATCGCCCATTCACCCTGTTTGGAGGGATGAATGTGCTGGAGTCCCGGGAACTCGCCCTGGAGGTGGCTTCTGCTTACCAGGAGGTTACGCAAAAGCTTGGTATCCCTTATGTATTTAAAGCATCCTTTGATAAAGCAAATCGATCTTCGGTATCCTCCTTTCGCGGGCCTGGGCTCGAAAAGGGGTGCGAAATCCTTGCTGAGATTAAGGAAACTTTTTCCGTACCGGTTATTTCAGATGTACATGAACCCTACCAAGCCAAGCCTGCGGCCGAGGTGATTGATGTGCTGCAACTGCCCGCATTCCTTTGCAGGCAGACCGACCTGGTCGTGGCTTTGGCTGAGACCGGCAAGCCGGTAAATGTGAAAAAAGCCCAATTTCTGGCCGCCCACGAGATGGGGCATATCCTTCAAAAATTTTCCGAGGCGGGGAACGAACAGATTCTTTTGTGCGAGCGAGGAACCTCTTTTGGATACAACAACCTGGTGGTGGACCCTCTCAATTTTGGGATCATGAAGCGTACAGGTTGTCCGGTTATTTTTGATGTCACCCATGCCCTGCAAATCCCCGGCGGGAGAAGTGATTCTGCCGGTGGGCGCAGGCAGGCAGTTTTTGAACTTATGCTTGCTGGGATGAGCCAGGGAATTGGTGGCTTGTTTCTTGAATCCCACCCAGATCCATCGGTAGCCAAATGCGATGGTCCCTGTGCCTTGCCCCTGGATAAGCTTGAGGATTTTCTAAGCCAGGCCAAAGCGATGGATGACTTGGTGAAATCCCTTCCCCAAGTACAGGTGGATTAACCACCCCCTGCCTGATTCACTCTTTTCTTTCTTTTCGCATGAGCGAAGCACCCGATCCCTGGACAACCTTACAAGGGTGGTTTCCTGATTTATCCGAGGAGGTGTGGGAAAAATTACGCACCTACACGGAACTTCTTCGTGAATGGAACCAAAAAATCAACCTGGTTTCCCGCAAGGATATGGAAAGGCTGGAAATCAAGCACCTTGCTCACTGCCTGACGATTACTAAATTTTTACGACTCATGCCCAAAGCCCGGGTGCTGGATGTCGGTACCGGAGGTGGGCTCCCGGGTATCCCCATGGCTATTTGTTATCCCCAGGCCAAGTTCACGCTGATCGATTCCATCGCCAAAAAAGTGATGGTGGTGGAGGATGTTGTGCAACGCTTAGCCCTACCCAACACTGAAGTGATTCGGGGAAGAGCCGAAGAATTACCCAGAAAAAAAACCTACGACTTTGTGCTGGGCAGAGCGGTAACGGCTCTCCCCGTTTTTTTTGGATGGGTCCGCGATAAAGTGGCCAAGGGGGCCAGAAACTCTCCGGCCAATGGAATTCTTTATCTCAAAGGAGGAGATTACACCGAGGAGTTAAAATCTTCCGGTCTTACCCCTGCGAAAATTTGGAACCTCGATGAACTCCTTCCTGAAGCGGAGCTCGGAGAGAAATATTTAATTCATTTTAAGCTCTAGCTCCAATCGGAACATCAGCAAGTGGGGACTGAATAAATCATACCCCCTTTTGATCTTAAGCAAGAATTAGTATACGTCCTTTAGGTAACGCTTTTCTTTCTGCAAGGATTTGACCCACTGGGCCGCATCGTCCTCGGACATCGATCCTTCGGTGGATGCAATTTGACGAAGAGCGGAGTCCACATCTTTGGCCATACGGGAGGCATCTCCACAGACATAGAAAACGGCCCCGTTTTGTAACCAGGAAAATAACTCCTTCCCCTTAGCCAGCATTTTGTGCTGAACATACTCCTTCTCCGCCTGATCCCTGGACCAGGCAAGATCTAGCTCGGTCAATAAGCCATCTTGTTGGTACTGCTCCCATTCCTCCCCATAGAGGTAGTCTGTTTTCGATGAGCGATCGCCAAAGAATAACCAGTTTTTACCGGTAGCCCCGGTTATCTTGCGCTCCTCAATAAAGGAACGGAAAGGAGCAATCCCTGTACCTGGCCCCACCATAATGATTGGGGTGCTAGGGTCCTCAGGAAGTTTAAAGTTTTTATTAGGGTGAAAGTAGCATGGGATGGTCTCACCCACCCGGTCTGCGAGGTAGGAGGAACAAACACCCTCCCGCTTACGACCGTGTGAATCATAGCGAACGATAGCGACTGTCAGGTGAACCTGTTCCGCATGGGCCTTGATACTCGAGGCGATGGAGTACAACCTTGGGGGCATCGGTCTCAATAAACTAACCAAAGACTCGGCGGATATCCCAGCCTGTGGAAATTCCAGGAAAAGATCGATCAATTCACGCCCCCAAAGGTAATCGGCAAAGGCATCCCGGTTGGTGGGTTCAAGCAACTGGTTAAGTTTTTCAGACTGGGCCAGTTCGTTGAATTTTTTGACCTGAATCTTACTTAGCACTGTACAGGCAAGCTGGTTGGTCAGGGCATCCTGCAAGCTCAGTTTATTTTCCCCCACCAATACTTCCTCGGCACCGCTCAATCCCACCGCAGCGAGAAGGTCTTCCACCACCTTGGGGTCATTTTGTGGAATCACGCCCAGGGAATCCCCAGGTTCATAACTTAACCCACTCCCGGATAAGCAGAGTTCAAAGTGTCGTGTTTCCTTATCGGACCCTTCTGTGAGCAGGCGGTTGACCAATAATTTGGACGCATAGGGGTTATCTTTGGTGGGGGCGGATGGATCGCTGAGATGAGACATAATTGGTACAAAGAAATATTCCTATCTCTTCTTACAAACCTGAACGAACAATCCAAGAGAAATGAATCATTTTTATTCATCAATTATCATTTGCCCCGACAGGCTTGCTGTTCATGCTTATATGATTCTAAAATGAACTTTTCTGAATTAGGCAAAGAAGACCAGGATGCATGGTCGGAAACGATGTTGGATCATTCCTATTCTTGGGAAGAATGGATGGAGGCCAGGCTGACTCTGCTCAACCTTTTACAGAAAGACTCAAAAGAGGCTAAGGAACACGCCATCCGTGCGTACATGGCCTGTTGTGCAGAGGCAATGAAAGGGATGTCTCCCCCTGTCCCGCTAGCCTCATCGGTGGAGGAATTTTATAAACTTTACGGAATGGAAGAGAGTGAAAGGAGCAAGTCTGCCTGAATCAGGCAGGGGGACCGGGTCTCATTTTTCCAAGTTTTTCCCGGTGGGCTTTAGCAACCAATAAATATTTCTCCGCCCACCCTTTGAGCTTTTCGCGTTCCTCTTGTGTAAGTTTCCTTTTTACTTTTGCGGGGACTCCTGCAACCAGACTGCCCTCTGGAACCTGCATGCCTGTGGGAACCAAACTATTGGCAGCAACGATGGATTGCCGGCCAATTTTTGCCCCGTCCAAAATGGTTGAGTTCATACCGATTAAGCATTCGTCCTCCACCTCACAGGCATGAATGACTGCTCCGTGGCCCACGGTCACATACTGCCCAACCACCAGTGGATGGTCGTCGGCCAAGTGCCCAATCACTCCATCCTGGAGATTGGAAAACTTACCAATTTTTATGGAATTAATATCGCCACGAAGCACACCACCGTACCACAAACTTGCACCTTCATCGAGCTGTACATCTCCAACCACCACAGCTGTGGGAGCTACAAACACATCAGGGCCATACATCGGTTCTTCTCCCAAGTACTTTTCTAACCTATCTGATGTATTCATCTTGGTTCCCCTAGGTAAATAAGTGCAAAGATAGCTAAATAGTAAACCGCAACTATGACCCGTTCAAACGGGTTTACATCTAAATAAAGGAACTATTGGCAAGCCTCACACTCCTCGCCATTGAGCATGGCTTGGATACTGCAGGCTTTCTTTTCTGCATCGGTGAATTCTTTCTTCGGAGAAGGTTCATCCGATGGTCCATCCGCAAGGGGCTTGGCTTTCTTCAAATCAACGGTCGCTTTCTCGATATTGGAAGCACCCAAAGTTCGTAAATAATATGTGGTTTTCAGACCTTTACGCCAAGCCGCCCGATACATGTGAGACAAGCTCTTCAGGTCGGGAGTACCGAGGAATAGATTTACAGACTGGGACTGGTCAATCCACTTTTGGCGGCGAGCCGCTGCGGAAAGTACATATTCGAAGGACACATCAAACGCAGTCAGGTACTTTTCCTTGATGTGCTGGGGGATTCCATCGATTGGACCAAGCTCTCCATCAAAATATTTCAACTGGTCAGACATGTCTTTATTCCACATACCTTCTTTCTTCAGATCGTTCACCAGGAAGCGGTTGAGCACCATGAAGTCGCCCGACAGGTTGCTCTTCACAAACATATTTTTGTAAGTCGGTTCGATACATGGGGATGATCCCATAATGTTTGAAATCGTGGCTGTAGGTGCGATCGCGATCACATTACTGTTGCGCATACCATGCTTGGCAATCTTCTTGCGCACCACGGACCAATCCATTTTGGAACTCTTAGGAACCTCCACCTTTTCACCCCGCTCTTCCTCGAGCATCTGAATGGTGTCCTGTGGAAGAATACCGCGGTCCCATTTCGAACCACGATAAGAGGAGTAGGTGCCGCGTTCATTGGCCAAATCACTGGATGCCTCGTAGGCATAGTAACAAATCGCCTCCATGAATTCGTCGTTAAACTCTACCGCTGCTTCGGAAGTGAAGGATACATCCTTGATAAAGAGTGCGTTTTGCAAGCCCATGACCCCAAGCCCAATCGGACGGTGGCGACTGTTGGATGTTTTCGCAGCCTTGGTCGGATAGAAATTCACATCAATCACATTATCGAGGGCACGGATCGCAATCCGGATGGTGTCCCGGAGTTTTTCGTGATCAATTTCACCATCTTGGGTAAGGTGGGAATCAAGCACCACAGAACCGAGGTTACAAACAGCTGTTTCATCCTCTCCGGTATTCAGAGTGATCTCGGTGCAAAGGTTGGAACTATGAATGACCCCGGCATGATCCTGAGGACTGCGCACATTGCAGGTATCCTTGAAAGTAATCCATGGGTGCCCGGTTTCAAAAAGCATCTTGAGCATGGCTTTCCAGAGATCAATCGCTGGCATACTGTGCCCCCAGATCTCTCCTTTTTCTGCCTTGGCTTCATATTCGGTGTACTTCTCGTCGAATGCTTTTCCGTAGAGGTCGTGCAAGTCTGGCACTTCATTGCTCCGGAAAAGAGTCCAGTTTTCACGGGCTTCCATCCGCTTCATGAACAAGTCCGGAATCCAGTTGGCGGTGTTCATGTCATGGGTCCGGCGACGATCGTCCCCGGTGTTCTTACGAAGCTCCAAAAACTCAAGGATATCGCAATGCCAGGTTTCCAGATAGGCACAACCTGAGCCTTTGCGCTTTCCGCCCTGGTTTACCGCACATAACTGGTCGTTGTGCATTTTAAGAAAAGGAATCACTCCCTGACTCTCACCATTGGTACCCGCAATGTGGCTACCCGTTCCGCGGACGGCTGTCCAGCTTCCCCCAAGTCCGCCTGCCCATTTGGAAAGAAATGCATTTTCTGCAATCCCGCGGTACATAATCGATTCGATGGTATCATCCACCTTGTACAGATAACAGGAGGATAACTGGGAATGAGGTGTGCCCGAGTTAAAGAGTGTGGGAGTGGAGGAACAGAACCTGCGACTTTTATAGAGATTGTAAAGTGCAGTGATTTGTTCTTCCGGATTTTCGTCATGGGCAAACACACCCATAGCTACGCGCATCCAGAAAAACTGGGGAGTTTCCAAACGGCGTGGGGTTTCGCCCGTTTTATCCACAACCAGGTAGCGGTCGTACAAGGTCTGAATACCCAGGTAATCGAAGTCTAAATCTGCGGACGGATCGATGGCCTGACACAAGCGGTCCACATCCAGTTTCAGCAATTTTTTATCGAGACGCTTGATCGCAACTCCCCTTTTCAAATAAGCCTTAAACTCCTTGGCATGGAAGGTCCGAATTTCCTCGATGCTGTGCTGGGCAACATTCCAACCCAACACTTCCTCGTAAACATAGGTTAGGAGGATACGGGCGGCAAACTTGGCAAAATCAGCATCACGCTCAATCAGTGTCTTGGCATTGAGGATGATAGTCTTACGCAAGTCCACTTCGGTGATTTCTGAAAAGACAGAACGGCGAAGACTTTCTTCGATTTGCTCGGGGTTGAGGCACAGATCAAGGCCGATGCTGGCGAAATTGATTCTCTTTTTTAGGTCGAGACCGTCCCAGAAAAAAGTAGTTCCATCCTTTTTCTTCACCACGATCATGGAGTCCTGGCGGACTTCATGGTGCTCCACATTGCTTTCGCGCTCCACCCGTCGGCGGGCCCGGTAAAGGATATAGGACTCCGCAACCTTGAAGAAGCCATGCTTCATCAATTCTTCCTGTACGATGTCCTGAACATCCTCGATGTTGATGAAGGCCTGGCCTGTGCCCACGGCACGCCTGCTCACTTCATCGGAAATTTGGACTGCAGGTTCAGAATCTAAACGCAAGGAAAGAAAGGCTTTACGGATCGCCACCTCAATCTTCGAGGAATTCCAGGGAACCACTTGCCCACTTCTGCGAATCAGGCGAATCTGGGAGCTATCCACAGGAGCATTGGTGGCAAACATCCCGTTTCCGGATGAACCATGATTGGAACGGGAGAAAACGAGGCTCTTGGCCACATCATAGGCATCGTTCTCAACCAATGCTTTTTCGATCAGTTTGTGAAGCTCGTCGAAGGAGAGGCGGGGGGCACCGCCTTCCTCCTCTTGTTCCAACCGCTCGATTAAGCGGCTGGCGACGAGCCGGGAGGACTCCACCACGAGCTCCCGGTTCTTTGGGGTGTATATTTCCTTTTCTTCCCTTGAGATCATCAGGTCGGTCAGAGCCTCCCCGATGACCTCGGCCACCTCGGCGATGTGGAAATCACGGTCACCCGCGCCATCTGTAATACGCACTTTTGGAATTTCGAAACGATTCTCTCCCAAATCTTCCGCCCAATCAAACCGGGGCTTGTTTTCTCGGGGCGTTTCCGCCGCTTTGGTTAACAATCGATCTTCTTCAAATATGGTATTACGCATCAGTCAAATTTCCATCCAGTATAAGTTAAACAAGTATTAAGTCTAGGAACCCGCCCCTACACTTACAATTCATCATCCGAAACCTCGGATAATGCAGAAGATTTTTGGTACTCTGTAACCCGTCCTTCGAAGAAGTTTTGCTCCTTCTTCACATCCATCATTTCCGCAAGCCATGGGAATGGATTTTCCAGCCCAGGGTTAAGGATTTCGAGACCCACTCCATTGAGACGACGATCTGCAATGTAGTCGATGTAAGTGCAGAATTCATCGGCACTCAATCCCACCGAACTTACCGGTAAGCAATCGCGGATAAAATCCTTCTCGAGAACCACTGCTTCCTTCATGATTTCAACCAGTTCCTGGCGAAAATCTGCGGTCCAAATGTCAGGATTTTCATCGATGAGCACGCGGAAAAGGTTACGGAACAATTCAATGTGATTGGATTCATCCCGCAAAGTGTAACGGAACATCTGTCCAATTCCTGGAAATTTGTTTTGTCTGGCCAGGCTCAGGACCATCCCAAAGAGGCCGTAAAACTGAGTACCTTCCATGCACTGACCAAAAATAAAGATATTTTTGGCAAGTTCTTGTTTATTCGCAGTTTGCGTAAGGTCCAAATCACGGCGAAGATTCCTGGATACTCTGGTAACAAACTCGTTCTTCCGGCGAATGGTATCGATCTGCTCAAACATGGCCTCGCACTCGTGCGGGTTGATGCCCAGGGAACTGATCATGTACAACAAACTGTCAGCATGGATATTTTCTTCGTGGGCATGACGGCCCAAGACAAGTTTTAGCTCAGGTGCGGTGACCAACTCCCGCACCACATGCTGGATGTTATCCCCCACAATCCCTTCGGCCGCGGAAAAATAACCGATCCCCATCATGATAATCCATCTTTCGCTGTCAGAAAGTTCGGCCGGGTTTTTCCATTGTTCCAAATCTTTCTGCATGGGGATATCCTCGGGTTCCCAGTGGTTGGATTTCATCTTGCGATATAAATCATAGGCCCATTGGTATTTGAGGGGCAACAAGTTGAAAGTCATTGATTCCCGACCATTGATTACCTTCTTTTCCTGGAAGGCTTGTACTGCTTTTTCTTCGTTTAAAACAAAGGATTTCCCGCCGATTTCGTATGTTTTGTCCATGATATTATGTCCCCTTCTTATTTACCTGTTAAAATTGTAGATCGGCGAATGAAACGGAGACCGATGAGCGATTTTGAGGTAGGAAATCGCGGACCCCTCGACGATGTTTTGGATAGTGTGACTTACCTGAGGAAATGAAAAGAAAAAAATCGAATTTGTTGAATTTTTTTTCATTTGTGCACCCCGTATGTAGTGTTTGTGTAACAATTTACCCCCTGTATCTAGTGTTGTTAATAAGTTTTAGTTTGATTTCTTGGTTTGGCAACTCATTCTTGCAAGTCTTTGAAAAAAAAGAAAATAAAGACTTAAATCACTCGATTTCCAAGCCCAAGTTGTTCTAAGTTATTCCCCATTGTTTAAGAATTTGTTCACGTTTTAGAGAAACTCAAATTCGGCAAACCAAACTAGCTCAAATATACAAAATTTGAGTGAACTTTTAATTTAAACAAGCCAGCCGAGGAAGGAACCCAGTCAGCCCAAACAAAACATTGGGCAGATGCAAGGTGGGCTCACCAGTGGTCCTGCCAATTTTTTTGGTGATTAGCGTTTTTGCTTTGGGTCGATTGGCCGAGAACTGCAGATACCAGATAGATCGATCCGGTCACCAGTAAAGTCGTATCTTGTTCGATCAAAGAGTATAGTTTGGGAATATCTTTTTCTCGGGCATAGTGAGCGGAAATTGATAGTTCCTCGGAAATTTTTCGAAAATCTTCCAACGAAGTAGCCCGGGGTTGGTTGAGTTCCACGAAAGTAATATTCTGAGTTCGCTGACTGAGGGGAACCAAAACATCCCGGGCACGCTCCTCTCCACACGCAGAAAACCAAAGGTGGAAACCATCCGGTAATGTATCCCAAAGTTCTGTACTTACCTCTGCCCCCTGCCCGTTGTGACAAGCGTCCAAAATCACAGTTGGATGGGTGGAAATTTTTTGCCACCGACCAGGAAACCGTACTGATTGCAGAGCTTGCTCAACCTTTCTTTCTTCCAAAGGGAATAATTTCTCGAGAATGCGGGTCGCTTGGTAAGCAAGCGAGGCATTTCTTTGTTGAAAAGAGCCGCTCAGGTTGGTGCCTGGGAAATGGGTTAAATCTTGTGGGCTGATTTGATGGAGTTTTGCACTCTGGTGCTGAGACACCTGAGTCACCACCTCCATCGCTTCCGCGGGCAACCATCCAGTTAATACAGGTTTTTTGTATTTAATAATACCTGCTTTCTCGGAGGCAACCTGAGCGATTTCATGACCGAGGATTTCACAATGGTCCAACCCCACACTGGTGAGAATGGAAAGTTCAGGGATTACCACATTGGTGGAATCGAGCCGGCCGCCCAATCCAGTTTCAATAATCGCCAGGTCCACTTTTTGTTTTTTGAACTCGAGGAAGGCAATCGCAGTCATCAGCTCAAAAAAGGTTGGCCAGACTCTCTCCTTGGTATCTTCGTTTTTTTCAAAATAAGGAAAACAGTGATCCACCCATTTTTCAATTTCTGCAAAGGGTAGATTCCTCCCATTTACCCGGATGCGCTCTCCTAATTCCAGCAGATGGGGAGAAGTAAAAAGGCCCACTTTATATCCATGAGCCCGGTAGATACAATCGAGCATCGTACAGACCGAACCCTTGCCATTGGTTCCAGCGACATGAATGGTGGGATAGGCAAGTTGTGGGTTCCCCAACTCCTCACAAAACTGGATCATCCGTTCCATCCCAAACTTGGACCCCTGGTTCCTCAGGGAGTATAGAAAATCCAATGAATTTTTCACCGGAGTACCCGTCTTCTTTGGCAACGGGGGATTATAAAGATAAGCTAAGACTTTTTAGCCGCAGTCTTTCGAACCGCAGGCTTTTTGGCAGGAGCTTTCTTAACGGCCGTTTTTTTCCGGGTGGGTGCAGGCTTTGTGGATTTGGGCTGTAGGTTATGAGCCAAGTGATTCATCAAGGCAATCAAGCGGTCCCTTAAGTCATGCCGATCGACAATTTGATCGATCAATCCATGCTCCAGTAAAAACTCGGAAGTCTGAAACCCTTCCGGCAAATCTGCCCGGGTGGTTTCCTTGATCACCCGACGACCGGCAAATCCGATCAGGGCTTTGGGTTCTGCAATAATCACATCCCCAAGGGAAGCATAACTGGCCATCACCCCGGCCATCGTTGGATTGGTCAGGATGGAAAAGAATGGTATTTTCGCCTTGGCCAGCTTTGCCAAAGCCGCACTGGTTTTAGCCATTTGCATCAGGCTGAGGATTCCCTCGTACATCCGGGCTCCACCTGAAGCGGAAACCACGATCACCGGAATATTCATTTCCAAACCACGTTCAATGGCACGGGTAATTTTTTCTCCCACAACCGATCCCATACTACCGCCAAGAAAGCGAAAATCCATCACCGCCAGGCTAACCAGTCGGCCCCCCATCTCGCCCACTCCCGAAACCACCGCATCTTCAAGTTTGGTTTTATCCCGGTTTTGCTGGAGCTTTTCTTCGTAGGAAGCCAGTCCTTTAAACTTCAGAGGATCCCCCGAACGGATAGTGCTGTCGTATTCCTTGAAGGTCCCTGCATCGATCAGCGACTTGATGCGATCGGGAGCTGGCAAAGGGAAATGATATCCACTCGCTGGAACCACCATCAGGTTCTTTTGCAACTCCTTCACAAAGACCATCTCTCCGGACTCTGGACACTTGGTCCATAATCCTTTAGCCACCCCTTCGCGGGATTTTACATTGACCTTGGAATACTTAGGTTTGCTGAAAAAAGACATATTCTAAAATTGGTTTATCCGTGCCCAAGTGTAGCGACCTCCACCCGACTGACCCCACTTTCCAGCAGTGCCGAAGCACAAGCATCGAGGGTGGCTCCAGTTGTGTAGACATCGTCCACTAGAACTACTCTATCAAACCCATCCAAACAAGTTCCTGCTTTGAGGGCAAAAGCATTTTTAACATTCTTCCTGCGCTGGTTTCGGTCGAGCTTGGTCTGACTGGGGGTGTTACGAATCCGGGTCATGCAATCATAAGCAACCGTGCACACATCTGCCTCTTTGGCTAAGGCCTCGGCAATCCATACACTTTGGTTAAAAGTTCTCTTGTGTAACTTTTTCTTATGGAGAGGCACGGGGATGAGAACCGCTCCGGTAATAAACTCCAAAAACTGGGGAGCCCGTTCCAGGAAAAAGGGCACATCCTGAAGGATTCTTTTATCCCCATGGTATTTTAATTGATGAATCAGGTTTCGCCCGGCTGGGTTTAGATGAAACATCGTACGGCCTGAGCTAAACACGGGACTGGACTCCCGGCAGTTTTTACAGGTAAGCCCGGCATAATCCAACCCATCCATGCCCATCCCGCATAGCTTACAGCGGGCATGCTTTACCCATGCGATGGAATCCAGACAGGAAAGGCAGGCATAGGAGACTTCATCCAAATAGGCCGCTCTTTCACAGACCGGACAGTCCCCCGGAAAAAACAGGTCAAATATGGCCCGCTTCCAAAGTTCCCAGTTGATCTTTTTCACTGGTTTACAAGAGCGAGCTTCGGAAGCCGGTAAAAAACTTTTTCCATGGACAGACCCCTGGCAGGTGCACTCACCACCCGGGCAGTCCGTTGAGTGGTTTGGAGCAGTTCTGAAATTTCCTGCGGTTCAATTCTTCCCAATCCGACATCGATCATCGCACCGACCATACTGCGCACCATCTTGTAGAGGTACCCTCCCCCTTCGGTCACAAATTGCAACTCTCCCCCCCGATCCTGCCATTGCGAACGCCATAGGGTGCGGACGGTGGGTTCCTCCTCCCCTTTCCCACGGTTGGCGGAAAAGGCTGCAAAATCATGTGTCCCCACAAAGCGACCGGCTGCATCCATCATCGCAGATAAATCTAGTTTTCGGTCTTTCATGGAATGGACAAACCGATCGGCCTGGGGCATCGCCCAGCCCTTACAGATGCGGTATTGGTAACGCTTCCCCTTGGCAGATAAAAGGGCATGGAAATGTGAGCCAACAGGTTCCACTTTCCTGGGACTTATTCCAGTGGGAAAAGATACCCGCAGAGCTTGAAGCAATGCCTGGGGAGGATGATTCCAGGTGGCATCAAAATGAAAAACCTGGCCGGATGCATGCACCCCGGCATCCGTTCTGCCGGCACCAATCGTACGGATGGGTTGACCGAAGATCCCCGCCAGGGAATCCTCTATTTTATCCTGTACCGATTCGCGGTTGCTCTGTTTTTGCCATCCATTAAAAGCGGTTCCGTCGTAGGCACACAAACATCTCCAGCGCCTTGGTTCCGCAGGTGTTTTCATTGGCTTAAGAAATCGCTCAAAATGAGACAGGCTGCAGTGGCATCCACTTTACCCGATTTATCCGCACCCTTCGCCAAAAACTTTCCTCCCAGAGAGTTTCTTGCCGCCAGACTGGTCAGGCGCTCATCCACCCGGTGTACTGGTAAGTCGATGCGGCTTTTTAAATTTTCAATAAATGCATCGACTTCCTCCGCCCTCTTTCCCTTGGTGCCATCCATATGGATAGGGTATCCGATGACAATCTCGGTAATCTGACGTTTTTGGACTTCTGCGATCAGGGCATCCCAGCAACCCTCAAAATCCGACCCAGGTATGGCTCCAACCGGCAGGGAAATCAGTAAATCATCGGCCCAGGCGAGACCGATTCTTTTGGTACCATAATCAATCGCCAGGTAGTTGGGCATAAGCGGGAGGTGCTTAAGCGAGCTCAGGGTTTTCCTGGCATACCTGCTGGGCCAGAGCTTTTACCTGCTGGGCATAATCCTTGTGACAAACCAGAGTGGCGTCCCCTGATTGCACCACAATCAGATCCTTAACCCCGAGTAGGGTAATCGTATGCCCGGGTTCTGCATAGGTCAGATTGTCCTGGGCTTCGAGGGCCGAACCATGACCTTTGAAAACATTACCCGCATCATCGGCTGGATAGTGCCGGGCAATGGCTGGCCATTCTCCAACATCGTCCCAGTCGAAAGCGGATTGAAGCATGACCACATCCTCTGCTTTTTCCATCACCGCAAAGTCGATGGATATTTTTTGCAGGGATGGATAAACCAGATCCATCGCTTGTTCAATCGATCCGGTGGAATCTCTTTGAACAACCAATTCCTTGAGCCCAGTGCTCAGCTCGGGAGCATGCTTGGAGATCGCCCCCAAGATGACATCCGGGCGCCAGACAAACATCCCGGCATTCCAAAAGTAGCCACCGGCATCGAGGTATTGTTGTGCTTTTTCAAGATCCGGTTTTTCGACAAACTTTTCAACACGGTGAACGGGCAGATCCTCAGCCTCACTTACTTTCTCGCCCTGCTTGAGGTATCCATACCCGGTGGATGGAAAATCTGGCTCGATCCCGATGGTCACCAGGAAATCATTTTGCTCGGCAGCTTCGAAAGCCCCTGCCAGCACTTTGCGAAAACCTTCCCCATCTGCAATCACATGATCTGCAGGGAGCAAGGCAAACGCGGCACCGGGGTCTACCTGATCAACCAGCAAGGCAGCCAGCCCCACCGCTGCAGCAGTATCACGCCCCTGAGGCTCCCCAATCACCCGTTCAGGCAGTAAATCCGGGCAACTTTCCAGCACAGCTTCCCGTTGCTCAATATTGGTAATCACAAAGACCTGTTCCGCAGGCACCAGTCCGCTCAACCGCTTCACAGTTTGGGCAAGCATCGGGGAATCACCCACTATAGGAAGCAAATGCTTGGGCTTTCTCAGTCGGCTTTGGGGCCAAAACCTTTCGCCCCGCCCCCCGGCCATAATCACTACATAACGATTTTTCATTCTAACAACTACCCATGCGACCGGAACCAATGAAGGCGAGGAAATTCCTCTGGATCAGTGGGGTTTTGAAAAAATTTTGGGATCACTCCCCCGATTGCAAGAGCAGCCCTCGCCTTCTGGCCGAGCGAAAGGCCACGCAGAAAACACACAATCCCAAAATGAAATAGATTGCGTTGAATAAAAAGGCTTTCCACATCAGTTCGGGCAACCACTCCCCCCGAACAATCAAGGCACGCATCCCTTCGAATACATAGGTGGTGGAGAGGTACTGAGCAATCCACTGCATCCATTCGGGGAGGGTCTCCAGCGGATAATAAATGCAGGAAAAAGGGGCGAGGAGAAAGGGAAGCATCCAGGTCAGGCTCTCCGCTCCCAGCCCATAGCGAAGTAAAATACCGGTTACCGCCTGAGAAATAGCCCATCCCGTAAAAACCAGATTTAAAAAGAAGCCAAGTAATGGGAGCCCCAGATCAAATACCGAAATCCCAAAAAAAGGAATCGCCAGCAGGGCGGCCGGGATCATCCCGATCAAGGTACGAATCATACTGACCACAGCCAGGGAAAGGATCAGTTCCCAGGATCGCAAAGGGCTGACAAATAAATTGGCGAGGTTGCGCGACCACATCTCTTCCAGGAAGGACAGGGTATAACTGATATGGGAGCGAAATAGAGAGTCCCAGATTAAAACCGCCGAAATCAGGATCCCTCCGGTGGTCAGTTCCGGGCTGGAGTGAGAAAAATGGAGCGATGTAAAGCCCCAGATAATCATCTGCACAGTTGGCCAGTACGCGATTTCCAGCACCCTTGGCCAAGAGGAGCGAAGGAGGAAAAAATACCTCAGTAGCAGGGCGGAAATTCTCCCTGGAGTGGATGAATTCATAGAGCCCCTCCTTTTTCGTTGAGGGCAAGAAAGACCTCTTCCAAGGAAGACCGATCATGAGTTCTGATCAGTTGCGCAGGGCTACCCTGCTCGATTAACTTCCCCTGGCGCATCATCATAACATGATCGCAGAGCAATTCCACTTCCCTCATATCGTGACTGGCAAAAAGAATGGTCGATCCGGTACGGTCGCGGTAATCCGCAAGCTGTTGGCGGATCCACTTCGATACATCGGGGGATAAGCTGGCAGTGGGTTCATCCAGCAATAAAAACTCAGGAGAATTGATCAGGGCCTTGGCCAGGGAAACCCTCGTTTTCTGACCGGATGAAAGTCTTCGTATGGGTTGATCCTTCAACTCACCCAGACGAAAATCTTCCACCAGTTTGGCAATCGTGCTTACAGAATCCCGCACCCCATAGAGCCTGGCAAATACGCGGAGGTTTTCCATCACCGTCAGACGCTGGGGAAGGTCGACATACGGGGAGCAGAAATTCATTCGATGCAAAACGGAGTGTCGGTTCCTCACAAAATTATTTCCAAACAACTGGATCTTTCCGGCAGTGGGTTCGAGTAAACCCAGAAGCATTGAAAGAGTGGTGGTCTTCCCTGCCCCATTTCCGCCCAGTAATCCCACGATCGATCCCCGGGGCAGGGAGAAGGTCAGGGAATCCACCGCCAATTTGGTTTGAAACCTCTTGGTCAACCCCTCGACTTGTAAAATTGGATCAGACTGTATCATCTGTGAGATCTAGGAGGTTTTGTTGCACAAGGGATGTGGTCTGCTCAAGATCACGATCCTTAAATAATTCATCGTAGGGCAATATACGGGTTTGCACATGGACTCTAGAAAAAGGAAGAGGAATGGCAAACCGATCCCACGACTGTAAGCGAATAGCTTTGCTGTAGGTAAAAGAAAGTAAAACCACTGGCGACCGGCTGGCTTTGGCCACAAACAAAGCCCCTGGTTTTGCTTCGTAGATAGGTCCCCTGGAACCATCGGGGGTCACTCCGATATCGTGCCCTGCACGCACCACCCGAATCAGTTCACGGGTTGCCACAGCCCCCCGGCGATTTTGGGAACCGCGAATCGCACGGATCCCCGCCCAACCATAAAAAGTTTCCAACCAGGCACCATCCCGGCTTCCACTGATCAATCCGTAGCAACTTCTTGATTTACGAAACCTCCTGTGCCATTCACCTGCAATGAACAATCGATTGTGCCACAGAATGATCGTTGCCGGTTGGTTGAGGGAAAGGATTTCTCCGCGACCTGCTGGGTCTCCGTATGAAAAACGAATGGAAGCGGACCACAATCGATAGAGGATGCCCAAAGGGAAGAGGGCTGTTCGCAGAAAAAAAGATTGAGTGTAAGGAACCTGGGTGCCCCTAACCTGGGCAACCTTCATCCCTTAGAATTTCCCTTCCAGTCCAAGCTCGATCGCATGGGCAGGAACTTCGCTGTCATGAAGATATCGATACCCCAAGCTGGCAGCAAAATATTGGGAAGGTGTCCAACTCAGGCCCAACCCACCCGATGCAAAAAAGAAGGGATCCAGACGGGTACGGTCGTGCCCACTGGAAAGAGCCGGTGCGAAATCTTCAATCCTCGAAACGCCATATCCCAGAGAAAGGGTCCCATAAATCCCAAACCATGGATTAAAGGAATGGGTATATCCAGTCTCCAGGAATCCAGCGATTGTGCTTGATTGGCTGCCTCCGGCAAATGGTTTGATGGTTGCTCCGACTCTCTCATAACTACCCGAGTCATGTTCATTTTCACGATACAAAACCCCTCCTCCAAACTTCCATCCCTTCCACCGATATCCACCGGCAAGCGAGATTGACATACCGGTTTTATATTCACGGTGCTTGGTCTTCGCTGGCCCATTGTGGGTCGTTTGGTCCTTGTATGGGATCGCTACACCCGGACGAAGAATTAAGTACCCGCCAAAGCTCGAAGCAGAGGAAGAAAACTGAACTTTTTCCGCTTCTTTAGATCGGCTTGGAGAGGATTCTACAGGTTCGTAAAAGTCGGTGGATTGGGTCGGTGCATAGGCATCATCGACAGGTTCTTCCAGGGGAACCGATGGGGTGGAATCCTGAACGGTGAAAGCGAGCTGATTGGAAGGCGGATTTGCTTCGGCACGGTTGGTAGGTCGACGAACAATGGATTCCACATCTTCCAGTGGGACAGGATCGCGGTATTTTCTTTTGGGGTAAGAAATCTTTTCTCTGTCGCTAAAGGGAGACTGGTGAAGCTCGTCCGTTGGTCGCCCGTAGAAAATCTTGTGAAATTTTTCCTGTAAAGTATGCAATCTTTCCGAGTACTCATTCATCTCGCCCTTCATCGAGCGTATGCGTTCCTGCTGGTAGTAACTCTTGCTTTCCACATCCTGAAAGTAATCCTGCACCTTTCTCGCACTTAACGCATTGGGAGACTGGGCAACCCCTAGCGAAGAGAAGACAATCTGGATGGCTAAAACTGGGACTAGAAATTTTTTCACGGGCAGAATCCTTTCAATTAAACAAGCACTTATTTATAAGCAATCCTAATGATTCTCTCCTTGGTGTCGTCTGGTCGTGATCTGTCTGGGAATATACCAGCATAAAGCATGAAAAATTATGAAATAGAGACCATTTACCAAAAAGGCACCGTAAAAGGCCGTCCGCAAACCACCCTCTCTGCGGTGGGCTCTTTGATGTCCAGCCAGTTTAGCAGCCCGAATCTCGTCCAGCGACAAAGGCAAACGGGCATCCCACAACCTGGGAGGCAATTGTTTTTCACGCACAAAATCAGGGATCGCGGGTGGGCGGTCCATGATAATTTCCCAGTAAGGCCGCTTGGTCATACCCAACAGGGGACCCAACTTAATTTCCCGGTAGAAAGTGAGCTGGATCAGCACCGCAGTGAGAACCAACAGTCCCTGCGAAACAAGCCATGCTTTTGTCTTTAATTTCATCTTCTTCTTTCTCCTAGCCTATGGAAGCACTCAGGGCAAAGTTCAACTTATTTTAAGATCCTCCATAATTTTCAATTCAAGGTTGCCATAGGGAGCAATATTTTGACTCTTGTATACGAGTTGGGGAGATGAGGAAAATTTTTACTTTTATATTTTTTATAATGATTGGGTGGGCCCACATCTTGTCGGGCACGGTTCATATCGTTCAAAAAAACGAAACCCTTGGGGGGATCGCCCAAAAGTACGGAGTCTCGGTATCTACCCTCCAAGCCTACAACGGAATTTCCAACCCCAACCTTCTCTATGTGGGTAAGAAGCTGAAGATTCCCACTGGCAATGTCCGGGAAGTCAGCTATGTGGTTCAAAAGGGGGAAAGCTTGGGAATTATCGCCAAAAGGTTTGGCGTATCTGCGACCGATCTTGCCCTGATCAATCAGATTAGCCGGCCAGACCTCATCCGGGTCGGGCAAAAACTAACCATCCCTCTATCCGGATCGAGGAGGCCCGTTCCGCCCAAATTGCTCGATTCCAGCACCCTCGCAAAGCTCGACTCCATCCGCCCCACTTCCGGCAAGTGGCAGCGTATCATCGTCCATCATTCAGCCACCCCCATCGACGACGCAGTCAACATGCACAAGGTTCACCTCGCCCGCGGAATGAAAAACGGGCTCGCCTACCACTTTGTTATTTCCAATGGATCCCGCAAAGCACGCGACGGCGAAATTTACCTGAGCGACCGTTGGAAGGGGCAGTTGGACGGTGGGCACGTTAAGAAACTCTCTGCTAACCAGACCAGCATAGGAATTTGCCTGATTGGCAATTTTGAGATCCGCCCCCCCACATCCAAGCAATTAACGGCCTTGGAGGGCTTATGCGAATACCTGATGAAACGATGTAATATCGGGGTGAGTGATGTCACCACCCACACATTGTTTCATCCCAAACATACGGTTTGCCCGGGCAAGCATTTTTCCTTGAGCGGTTTGCACCGCCGGTTGGTCGATTAAATCAGCCAATCTGTCTTACCTCAAAGACTTGAGGAAATCTTGATCCCGGGCGAGTAAAACTTTGCCCAGCCTCGATTCCTTGTTTCGGGCAAGAGCATCCTGAAAATCTTCCAGGTTAAAAATTTGATCGATGGAATGCTTGAGCTCTGTCATCGCCAAAGGCTGGAGGACCTGTTCCAAGGCGTTGCGCAAACCAGCCGGGCTTTGCTTGCGCCGCCAGCGGTCCAGCCAGAACCCAACCATTCTCACATCATCAAAGATTAAGTTCCGGGTGGGAAAACGAACGGGATCGGTATCCATCGCCCCAAAGGTCACATGCACCCCACCCCGGCACAGGCACCGCACCAGTCGCAAGGCACTCCGCCCGCCCACAGAATTAAAGGCCAGCTTTGCTCCCTGACCGGAAGAGTATATTTTCATACGGTCGGGCACCTCATCATCATCCATCCAGACTTCATCGCAACCCAGAGCTTTGAGGTGATTGAGGCTTGATGGGTTTCGCACCAGACTGACGCAGCGGATCCCCATTTTTTTGGCCATCTGAATGACCGACTGACCAACCGCAGAATTGCCGGCATTCTGTACGATTACATCCCCAGCATTGAGGTATTCAAAATCATTAAGCAGGCGCCAGGCGGTCAATGGGTTAAGCAAAGCAACTGCAAGTTGCTCGAAAGGAACCAATGCGGGAAAGAGAATCAGATCCTCCGCTTTTTGCACCTGGTACTCCTGCCACGCCCCTGCCTCGGCATCAAGGGCCACCGGGCGGCCCAGCACCTTGGCATCCACTCCCTCGCCCACCCGAACGACTGTGCCCACCCCTTCCCTGCCTGCTATTGCAGGTGGAGTGCGTGGATGTCCGTACGACCCCTGAATCAGACCCATATCGGATGGGTGAATGGGGCTGGCCTGCATTTCCACCAAAACTTCTCCCGTGCTGGGCTCTGGTACTGGAATCTCCACAAGGGTCAACACTTCGGCAGGATCCCCATATTCCCTGTACTGGAGGGCTTTTTGAATGCTAGGTAGATCTTTTTTCATCACCCGTCCACCTTACAGATCGTACCTGCCCGGTGCGATGCGAAAACAATCCTAATAGAGCACCCGCAACCCGGGGCGGCTCTCCACTGAACCATTTGTTTTCTTTTTAAGAGCCTTGCACCCCCAAAGATTTAAATCCTCCAGACTCGAAAGTTTTGCCAGCTGGATCAATCCATCCCTTCCGATATCGGTAAACCCGGCATTGATCCTTTTAATTTTTTTCAGCGCAGATAGCTCCCTTGCCCCTTGGTCATCGATTCGACAGCCGCGAAGATTAAGCTCAATCAGGTTCTCAAATTTGGAAATGGTTTTACATGCCTCGTTGGAAATGGAGGTGTTACGCAAATCCAGTTTTGCAATCTGATCCCTAATCTCGATCAAACCATCCATGTGCTCATCTTTGACTTCCTGATGCTGCGTGACCACCCGAACCTCCAGCAGCGGGCTTTTTCTGCCAATCGGGCGGATGAGTAACCCACTGCTCTTCGCACGGATTGACTCAAGCAAAGTATCCTTCACCACGGGCACTCCCTTGGCCAGTTCCTGATAAAAGGTCACAAATTCTGGTATTTTTTGATTCAGGTGGGCATCTTTTCGCACCAGCTTTTCCAGACCATCGGTGGCTCCGACCCATGCACCAAAATCAGCACCCTGCCCGATCCACTGGCGGATCAGTTCCTGCTCACTCAAAGGTAATGGATCCCCCTTGGGGGGCATCCGGTCATCATCCTCACTCGGTAACACCACCCGGGTATAGATTGGGCTTTTACTGGGATGGTTGGGTACGAGCACTTCACCCTCGTCCGAACCAAACATCAAATGGGCCAGGCCATCCATCCGCAGCCCGGCCTTGGGCTTGTAAGTCCGTCCATTTTTTTCATGGGGTGCCTGATGACACTCCCAGCACCGCTCTTTCAAAATCGGTAAAATTTGTTTCTCATAATCTATCCCATCCACTGCGGTGAGAACATCTGCACAAAGCACAAAAAACAGGATGGAGATACGGGCAATCATCTACTGGACCCAAGTTTCTGCATAAAACAGATCAAGTGACCATATAAATTTGGAGCCAATTTAAATATTTTTTTGAGACTCTCCCCGTGTACCCCAACCAAACGAGTATCCTCTAATGAAGATTGCTCTTATTCCTCAACCTCCCTAATCCCCTAACCACCACCTCATAAAATTATTCCAGCAAATTTCATTTTAAAATGGCTACCACCACAGATTGGGACGCATACCTCCTCGCCTTACTGGCTGGACTGATCTATGCAGCCGGTGCGATCGCGGGTAAAAAAGCCCTCGAACTGGGATGCGGACAGATGCGTGCAGTCATCCTTTCCAACCTCATTCTATCTCTTTGCTTCATCCCCCACCTCTTTCTCTCTTCAGGTTGGCCCACCCTCCGGGAACTTGGCATTGGTGCGGGACTGGGCTCGATCTTCCTGCTCGCCCAGGCTTTGCTCTTCCGGGCTTTGCGGGTCGGGGATGCATCGATGGTATCTCCCCTGATGGGAGTAAAATCCATTCTCGTGGCCTTCTTTTTGGTCATACTTGGTTTTTCCGACTCACCCATTCCGCCCGCCACCTGGTGGGCTGCCGGGCTGACTGCGATTGCGGTTGGCCTGATTGGCTGGCCTGCACGGCACATGGGGGGCACCAGCCTCAAAGGCATTGGTCTCGCCCTTGCCTCAGCGGCCTCCTTCAGCCTGCTCGACTCCATGGTTCCGCACTTCAGTCACCAGACCGATCCTGTGCGTATGCTCTTCTGTATCTTTGGATCTCTCGGCGTCCTCTCTCTGCTTTTGCTCCCGTGGAAGGAGGAAGCTCTTTTTCGCAGAAACATGCCTGGGGATAGCTGGGTTTGGGCCAGTGGGGGGCTGATTGCCCTGCAAGCTGTGCTCATGTCCAGCGCCATTGCCTGTTACCGCGTGCCCACCGAAGTCAATGTGGTCTACTCCAGCCGGGGGTTTTGGACCATCCTTCTGGTCGCCTGGCTGGGGAAGAAACTTGCCCTGAGTGAGGGAAGTGTGAGCCAATGGACAAAAGTACGCCGGCTCGCAGGCTGCCTCCTGCTCGGTATGTGTATTTTACTGATCGCGTAGGAAGTAGGCCTCAGTCAGCCAAGTCATCCGCGATTCGATCCTCCAGGATTTCCATAATCAATGGATGCATGCCCAGGTTTTCCGCACGGATAATCTTCATCCCCTGATCGATCAAGGGCTGGCAAATCTGGGCCAGATCCCCACCCGGTCCGGCATGCCTGCCCGGCAGTAAAAAAAACTGGGAAAGCACCACCTCCCGCACTCCATCGGCAAACCACCCCTTCAATAAATCCTCCAGCAATGGATTATTAAAATCGTACTCTGCTCCCGGACGCCTTTCCATCGCACAGGTGGCAAAACCGCTCACGGTTTTGCCAAGGAACTGCTCTACTTTCGCGCCAACCTCTTCCCGCACCTGGTTTACCTCGGGCAAAGGAGTGCCGTGATCCACCATCGCCACATAAGGATTATGGAAACCCGCATTTTTCATAGCCTGCTGGCAAAGCCCGCTCATCGCCTGGGCCAAACGATCATCGCCGGACTGGTACAAGGGCGGAAGGATCCGAAATTCCCTCGAATCGATTTTATTTTTCCACAAGCCTAAGTTTTCGGGCAACCAGTCGGTAATCGCCAAACTGGGTCCGAGAAAAAACGGGAGGGCTCGAATTTCATCCACCTCCCTCGCTCTGTCCGAACCTAAAAATTCCTGCATCGATTGGCCGGGTATCCCACCGAGTTCAGACGGGGCCACTTTATGGGAGTGCATCAGCCCAAAAGGGCGAACCGAATGCCCGGTCCGGGCAGACAGATTTTGGGCAATTTCACGCATCTGCAAAACAGAACCTGCCCGAAGAGATCCATTATCGATTAAAAAATATTCCATCACTTACCCCTTTTCCATTTGACGAACATCAGAACGCGTGCAAGGAAATACTAAGGAAGATTAGGATGATGGGTCCTGATCGAAACATTCAAAAGCGGGAGATAAAAAAATGAATACAAAAGTGTGGGTAGTATGCATGGCAATTTTGTCAGCTGGATTTATTGGTTGTTCCAAAAAGCAGGCTTTGTCCCCAGAGGATACGGCATTGCTTAAGGGTGGAAACCGTGGAACCTTTGTCAACGGTGGCGTAGACGGTGAGCAGGGAGAGGAATTGCTCTCCCCCGTGGGTGCGACCATTACCGGACTGAGTGGCGACGGGCTCACCCCCCAGGATCCATTCTGGAGCGATAACCTCGCCAATGGCGAACGCCCCTTCGAGCCAATCTTTTTTGGCTTTGATCAGTACAACATTGGCTCCGATGAGCGTACCAAACTCCAGCAGGTTGCAACATATTTGAGCACCAACAACGACGCCCGTATCTTAGTGGAAGGTTACTGCGACTGGAAAGGCACCCCCGCTTACAATAAATCTCTCGGAGACCGCCGGGCATCCAGTGTTAAGCAATACCTCGTGGATTTAGGAGCCGATGGAAACCGTATCGATGTTCTTTCCATGGGCGATGAGTTTGCCACTCCCAATGCAGATTCCTCCACCTCTGCGATGGAGCGCAAAGCCCACTTTGTGGTGCTGGGTGGTTCCTGATAGATGCCCGTATTCAAGGGCCTATTATCCGGCCTGATTCTTTCGGCTCTTTGGGGTGCCGGTTGTTCCCGCACCGCTGTCCCCAAAAGTGAGATTTCCAGGTCTCCCGATACAGATACCATAGACGGCCTGTTGCTGGACCGGGGAGAAGAGCAAAATTTTGTTTCTCCCATAGGTGAGCCCATCGCAGGCGTGCTGGGCACACCCGACCTCCTCCTCCCCCGCAACCCGGACCACGAAAAATTCATGGATCCAGGAAACTCAATCCGCCCATTTGAAGCAGTCTACTTTGATTTCGATCAGTTCAACCTCTCCCCAAGTGAGCGTGGGAAAGTGATTGAATTGGCTGAGTTTCTCGCCGACAACCGGGATGCCCGTTTACTGATCGAGGGTTACTGCGACTGGAAAGGCACATCCGCTTACAACAAAGCACTGGGCGAGCGTCGGGCGAATACGGTTAAGGAATACCTGCTTGAATTAGGTGCCGACCACCGCCGGATCGATACCCTTTCCATAGGCGATGAAACTGCAATTCCCCAGGCCCTGGCGAATCAGGCCAGTCTGGACAGACGGGCGGAGTTTGTAATCTCCAAGGGAGATTAAGGGTTCCCTACCCGGGAAGCCCGAGAAAGAACTGCTCAAAGGCATCGATTGCCTTATTCATAATTTCCAGGTTAAAGCTCTCATCCGGAGCATGCAGGTTATCCTCATTGGTAAATAACCCCAGCATCAGGGAATCCAGACCCACCACCTCTTTGAGGTCACGGATAATCGGAATACTGCCCCCTTCCCGAAGGTAAAGTGGGCGGGTTCCAAAGGATTGTTCGATACAGTGTTCGGCCAGGGAAAATGCTTTTTCCATCAGAGGTTTGGATCCTGAATCTGCACCGGGCTTGCCTGGCGGGAGGATCACATAGGGATCTCCGCCCCCCTTGGATTCCACTTCCACCCGAACCGCAGATGGGAATGCGGACTGCAATGCACTCTGTACTTTCTCTGCAATATCCTCCGCCGATTGATCGGGAACCAGACGACAGGTAATCTTGGCAAAAGCTTCTGCGGGGATCACAGTTTTCGATCCCTCCCCCTGGTACCCTCCACCGAGGCCATTAAACTCGAGGGTTGGGCAAAAGCGGATCGCTTCCAGGGGAGAATAACCGGGTGGTGGGAAGAAACCGGGAGCCCCTAAAAATTCTGCATAAGCGGATTCGGTAATCGGCAGTTTGCTCAGTTCCTCGCGCTCCCAATCCTGGGGTGCTTGGACCGCATCATAGAAACCGGGCACGGTCACCCTCCCCTGCTCATCGTGAAGGGAAGCACAGGCCCGGACCAGTGCCTGTAAAGGGTTGAGCAAGGCACCACCATGCACCCCCGAGTGCAAGTCCTGCCTGGGTCCATAGACTTTGGCTTCCAGGGCAACCAAACCGCGCAAACCTGTGGTCACCGCCAGTTGGCTGGGCCCTGGGCTACCGGTATCTGAAACCAATAAAAAATCTCCCTGCAGTCTATGCTTATCCTTTTCTAAAAACTTACGAAAACTCGGGCTGCCAATCTCTTCCTCCCCCTCAATCAGGTAAGTAATGCGCAAAGGGAGGTTTGGGTTTTTCCTCAGTGCCCGGGCCAAGGCAGCCATATGCACGATTTGCGGGCCTTTATTATCGGCGGCTCCCCTGCCGTAGAGGCGGCCATTTCTTTCCTCCGCCTCAAAAGGCTTACTCGTCCACAAATTCAGCGGATCAGGGGGCTGCACATCATAATGCCCATAGATCACAATACCCGGCCAGGAGGGCTCTCCCCGGGTGGCCACAATGATGGGGTGAATGGGGGTTTGCACCAGGTCCACAGAAAAGCCGAGATCTTTTAACTGGGCACAGGCAAATTCCCGGGCCCCAGCCACCCCTTTGGCAAAGGCAGAATCAGCGGAGACGCTTGGGTGGGCCACATAATCCTTGAGGGCCTGTATGGGGTTATCCACTAACATACTCATGGGTTGGGTCTTTCTCCTCGTGCCTGCTTGGCCTGCCGGTAGAGCCCAAGGGCATGGTCCATTTTTTCGTTGAGGAATTGAATCCGGTTTCCTGGATTTGGATGGGTCGATAAAAACTGGGGCATTCGTTTCCCCTTATTTTTCGCCTCCATTTTTTTCCAGAAGCTTACCGCTCCGCGTGGGTCATAGCCCGCCATCGCTGCATAGTACAAACCACGGTGATCGGCCTCCAATTCATTTTCCCGGCTAAAAGGCAAAGCCAGCCCCACCGTTGTGCCCACCCCATAAGCGGCACGCCCGAGCATGCGGTCGGTTGAGCTTTGGTTGCGCAGGGCCACATCGAGGATCACCCCGCCCACGCCCAGCCCGATGGCCTGGCTCATTCGTTTGTTGCTATGGCGCAGGGCCACATGGGCAATTTCGTGGCCCATGACCGCGGCGATTTCATCCTCATTTCCCGCAGCCAGATCGATCAGCCCGCTGTTCACCCCGACTTTCCCCCCCGGCATGGCAAAAGCATTGGCCTCACCTTTTTGAAAAACCACAAACTCCCACTCCGTACCCGGAAGGTCAATTTGAGCGACCCCGGCGATCCGCTCGCCGATCTCCTTAATCATATCCTGCTGGGATCGGTTGGAGGAGATCGTCTCTTTTTGCTTCATCTTGGCGAACTCTTTTTTCGACCGGTTGGCGAGGTGTTCATCGGAAAGCATCGCCTGCCCGCACCCAAAGAGCAAAAGGGTAAAAGCTATTCCCCCGAGTAAGGATATGCGAATTTTTCGAAGCACAGAGATCATCCTTTATCCATCGATATCAGGAGCGTGAAAGGAGACAAGTCCGGATCAATGTTTGAAGTGCCGTGTCTTGGTGAAGACCATGGCTAGGTTTCTCTCATTGGCTGCCGCAATCACCTCATCATCGCGCACACTCCCGCCCGGCTGAATCGCAGCGGTGGCCCCGGCATCAGCCGCGGCAATCAATCCATCGGCAAAAGGGAAAAAAGCATCCGAAGCAATGGTCGAACCGGTGAGGGATAATTTCGCTTCCCCCGCTTTCCACACCGCAATTCTGGAGCTGTCGACCCGTGACATCTGGCCTGCTCCCACGCCCAGCGTTCTTTCATCGCCCGCATAGACAATGGCATTGCTTTTCACATGGCGCACCACCCGCCAGCCAAAGAGCATCGATCGCCACTCCTCGTCGGTGGGCTGGCGTTCCGTCACCACTTCAAATGCCTTGGGGTTGATCTTTTTCTGGTCGCGGTCCTGGGCGAGGTATCCACCCGGTACGGAACGAATTTCCTGGAGGGTCTCCGCCCCAAATCCGGCACTGGATACCAGCAGCCTTAAGTTTTTCTTTTTGGCAAACACCTCTCTCGCTTCATCGGTAAATCCGGGAGCAATGATGACCTCGCAAAAGATCTCACTGATCTTGTTGGCCAGACCATGATCCAAGGTATTATTGACCACAATAATCCCGCCAAAGGGGGCCTGCCGGTCGGTGGCATAGGCATGTTCCCAGGCCGTTTCCAAATCATCTGCACTGGCGGCCCCGCATGGGTTGGTATGCTTAAGAATGGCCACGGTGGGCCGTTCAAACTCACCGATCAAATAAGCAGCAGCCGAAACATCGAGGATATTGTTGTAGGATAACTCCTTGCCCTGAAGCTGTTCAAAGTGGTCGAGGAAATCTCCATAGAGTGCGGCCTGCTGGTGGGGATTTTCGCCGTAGCGCAAGCTCATCGCCTTCCTGGACTGGATCTCCATTTGGGCAGGAAATCCGGAAATCGCATCCAAATCCGGTACATCATTGGACTGGCTGGCAAGGTAGGTACTGATCGCCAGATCGTAGGAGGCGGTGCGGGCAAAGACTTTTTGGGCCAGCTCCCGCCGGAGATCGGCTCCGCTGTCGACAGAATCCATCGATGCGAGCACCCGGTCATAATCTGCGGGATCGCAAACCACGGTCACATCGCGGTGGTTTTTCGCCGCACTACGCAGCATCGAAGGCCCCCCGATATCGATCTGTTCAATCGCTTCCTCAAAAGTCACCCCCTCCCGGGCCACTGTTTCCTCAAAGGGATATAGGTTAACCACCACCAGATCGATCATCCCGATCCCGTGCGTTTCGGCTGCTTCCCGATGCTCGGGGTTTTGGCGCAGGCAAAGCAAACCACCATGCACTTTTGGATGCAGGGTTTTGACCCGTCCATCCATCATTTCGGGGAAACCGGTATGTTCACTGACATCGGTCACCGGCACATTCTCCTCTCTTAGCAAACGGGCAGTTCCACCTGTGGAAAGCAGGGTAAACCCATATTGATCGACCAAGGCCCTGGCAAAGGGAACGATGCCGGCTTTATCACTCACAGAAAGCAATGCAAATTTGGACATCCGAAATCTTACTGCAAGCTGATGCGATTCGGGCAAGAACTTTCCGCCAATTGTGGACAACTCATTACCCGAAATGGAAAAGAATTGGTCTTTGTCCACACTCCTGATAGTAAATTTTGGCTTACAGCGTGCAAGAAGACAGCAAGGAACTCCATGGCCTGCAGGCCAAACTCGACAAACTCGTCCACCACAAGGAGAAGTCTGCCATACAGGGTACCCACCTGCACGCCTTCATTTATTTCGTGACCATACACAACCTCACCGAATCCACCGTGACCCTGCTTGGGCGCAAATGGATATTAATCAACGAGGATGGAACCACCACGGTGGTGGAAGGAGATAAAATAGTTGGGGAATGCCCCGTACTCGAACCGGGTGGCTCCTTCTCTTACAACAGTTATCACGTCACCCACCTATCTGCTGAAGCACGCGGGTCTTTCCATGGGGTGGATGAGCACGGCCATAAAGTGCATGTACGGATGGAGCCCTTTCGGTTGGAAGTCCCCGTCGATTCCTCTGCCCCCCCCTCCAACTCGTGAAGATTACCGACCTCAATCCCCACGGAGGGATCGGAGCAAACTGCACCTACGCTAAAATCGGCCCTTTTCAATTTGCGATCGATTCCGGCCTCCATCCCAAATATGCAGGGAATGATTCTCTTCCCCGGCACCAAAAAATACCCAGTGGTGCCCTCGATTTCATTCTGCTGACCCATTGCCACCTCGACCATCTGGGTAGCCTGCCCCTGCTTTCCAACCTTCATCCCCAGGCCCCTATTTTTTTGAGTTACCCAAGCTCGATTCTGATCCGCAGGATGCTGTCCAATTCTCTGGCGGTAATGAAACGGCAACGCAGCGAGCTCAACCTCCCCGAACTCCCCCTCTATGGCCGTTCCGACTTGAGCAACCTTTACGACCGCATGGAAGTGCTGCCATTGGAGGAACCCCTGATTTTTGAAAAAGCAGGGGAAGAAATCGAGATCACTGCCTACCACGCTGGTCATGTCGCCGGGGCCCTTTCTTTTGAACTGAGTTATCAGGGCAAGCGTACTTTTTTTACCGGGGATGTACTCTTTAACGATTTACGCACCCTCGATGGTGCCCAGTTGCCCAGGCAACCCGTGGACACATTGGTGATGGAAACCACCCGGGGGATGTCGGAAAGATCTGCGGGGAGGCAAAGAGAGTCCGAGATCGTACGCCTGCTTCAGGATATTCGTACATGCCTCAAGCGGGGGGGCTCTGCCCTGATTCCCGTCTTCGCCCTCGGCCGGATGCAGGAAATGCTGGTGGTCCTGGATGAGGCACGAAAAAATAATGCCCTTCCCCCCACCCCAGTTTTTTGCTCAGGTCTGGGGATGGATTTGGTCAACCACATGCACCAGATCTCGCGAAATTTTAACCGGATTCATTTTTCCCGAAAAATTCTCCGCAGCCTCGGTGCCCAACCCCTCCCCCGCAAAATTAAACCGGGCGAACCCGTACCCATGCAGGGCATCTACCTGGTGAGCAGCGGAATGATGGTGGAACACACACCCTCCTACATGCTTGCATCCTCCATGCTCGGGAATGACCGGGACGGCCTCTTTTTTGTGGGATACTGCGACCCCACCACCCCAGGAGGGCAACTGCTTACCTGCACCCACGGAGATGACTTTTTATTTGAAGCAGTCGATATCCAGACCAAGATCCGGGCGACCGTCCAGCAGTACGATTTAAGCGGGCATGCCGACCGCGAGGAACTGCTCGCCTATGCCAAAGCCCTGAGTCCCCGAAAAATCGTCCTCCACCATGGCGACCCGGAGTCGCGTGCCTGGTTTGCCCAACAGCTTGAAGCGTGTAACCTTCCCGTGCTCGACCCCGAGCCCTTAATGGAGTATGAAGTCTGAAATGAACGAACCCACTGACCTTGCTTCCCAACTCGATCAAATTTTTGAACGCCCGTCCGGACGTGCCCTCGACCAAATGCGCCCGGTCGACTTTCAACTCGGTATTGCCCCGCATGCCAACGGCTCTGTGCTTTGCTCCTTTGGGAACACCCGGGTCATATGCTCGGCGATGATCGAGGACCGTGTGCCCGGCTGGATGCGTCAGCAAAAAATTCAGGGAGGCTGGCTCACTGCCGAGTACAGCATGCTCCCCTACGCCACCCTCGCCCGCAAGGACCGCCCCATCTCCAGAGGCAAGCAGGATGGGAGAAACATTGAAATTCAACGGCTGATTGGGCGCTCCTTACGGGCTGTGCTCGACCTCAAAAAACTGACCGATAAAACGCTCTGGATTGACTGTGATGTGCTCCAGGCAGACGGGGGTACCCGCACCGCCTCCATCACCGGTGCCTGGCTGGCCACCCGCATTGCGGTGGACGGACTGCTCGATTCAGGGAAATTGGAGGAAGACCCTATCCGCGATCATCTCGCTGCCATCAGCGTGGGTATTTACCAGGATAAATGTGTGCTCGATCTGGATTACCCGGAAGACCGCGATGCCTCCGTCGATGCCAATGTGGTGATGACTGGGTCCGGAGAATTTGTGGAGGTACAATCCTCAGGCGAGGAAGCCACTTATACCCGTGGCCAACTCGATGAACTCCTGGGCTTGGCCGAAAAAGGAATTGGAGAATTGATCGAGGCTCAAAAAGCCAAACTTTCCTAATCCTAAACGATACTTCTGAATCGAACCAGGGGAAACCTTAGAGCGTTTTCTTCTCTGCATGCCCGCTCGAGGGTATGGCCTGTTCAATCCAATGGTCCAGTTCCTCTTCGGTGATCCACTTGTAGATTTTCCTCAGGGCATATAAAAGCCCAAGGGGAAGGAGGATCGCCAGCAGAATGATTTTTTCGAGCACCAGGACGAACAGCCCGGTCAGACAGTCCATAATCTCGGAGAAGTTTTCCTTAAAATACACCAGGGCTTCCTTCAGGGCGACCGCCCGTTTTTTCATCCACTCGGCATAAGCACTTACCTTGCTCCCGATCTGTCTGAAAAAATCGGGCAAAATCGAGTAAGCAGGCTCAACCTTTGCTGAAGTGGATAGCTCCGGATGTTCGACTTCAAATTCAGCCCACGCAATTTCCTGAATCCTCGAAAGCTGGGTGGCTTGCTCTTCGATCCGTGGATCAAAATACTGCCGGTTCAACTGGGTACCCACAAAGCAGAGCACGGGAGTGGAGAGGCGCAAAAGCAGGAGCAAAATGGCCAACCTCCCCACCCATCTCGCCATCCTCGATCCTTTGCCCAGCAACATGCACCCCAGGAACAGGCAAACCGCGAGATAGAAAGGAAAGACCCCATACCGGTTGATAATTCCCAGCACAATCCGCTGGGCCCCAAGCAAGGCCATGGAATGGACACAGGCTTCGGAAAGGCGCTCCACCGCATCGTTGATCGGGTCGAGAATCTGGCCCGCCCCATATTCCAAACCCACACCCCATGGGCTTATGCTGATGCTCGATTCCTGCAGGGAAGACACCCCACCATTAATCACCCGACAGGTGGCATAGGTACTGCCCGAAAGAACAATACTTTCATTAAGATAGCGTTTGGCATAGGTCTGGTTAGCCGGTGCAATCCACAGGTAATCCAGCAGGGCAACCACAACCAGAAATCCAAGCACCCATCCCATCCTTGCTTTTACGCGATCCATGCCCCGCATCGAAATCCTCAAAGTTCAACTTGGCAAGCACGCACTGCCAATTGGGAAGAGGAATTTTTAGACCTAGACCGGCTTAATCCAGCCCAAAGAGACAAGGAATCGGTCCATCTCGGCCAGGGTCTGGGCAAATCCATCTCCCGGTTTTCCCTGGTTAAAAAATCCGTGAGCTTGGCCAGGGTATACAAAAAGCTCGGACCGATTGCCCAGTTTGCGCATCTCATCGCGGAACTTTTCCGCGGTGGAAACCGGGATCAAGTTGTCCTGATCTCCCAGGAAAACGATGGTTGGTGGCATACCTTCCCGCAGGTTATGCATCGGGGAAATTTCACGATACCTGTCCTTCAGTTTGGCATACCCATACCCGCCGGGCCCGTTGTCGTAAACCGGGTTAAACAGAACCAGGGCATCGGGCAGGCAGGACACCGAGAGATCATCCCCCGGGGCATCCAACCCGGGTACCGTCGCCACCGCCGCGGCCACATGCCCGCCGGCCGAGCCACCCCCCGCTGCAATCCGCGTGGGGTCAACCCCGAGCTTTTTCGCATGAGCGCGTACCCAGCGCAGGGCAGACTTCCCGTCTTCCACACAGTCAAACGGGGTGGCCTGATGGCGACTCTTCACCCGATACTCCGCCGAGATTGCCACCATCCCCCGCTTCGCCAGATACTGGCACTGGGGATAAAACTGGGTGGGCGTACCCCCTACCCAACCACCTCCAAAGAAAAAAACGATGGCCGGCTTAGGCTCTTTCGTTGGGCTATGGTCTGGGGCACTGAAAATATGCAGGTTCAATGTATGCCCGCCCACATCCTTGTAGGTTTGAAGGACCACCGGATCATCTCCCCACACGGCACAGCAAAGAAAAAGGGCGAGAAAACAGAAAATCGATCTCATGGATGATTCCTCCTAGTGGGTGGAAATCTTTTGGGGAATGTACTTGGGGTTTAGCTTGGTGGGTACAGGTGAATCTGTCCGCTGGCGCCAGGCATACATATCCGCCTTCAACGCCTGCAGTTTCTTTGGTTTCTCCGCAGCGAGGTTGTGGGTCTCCCCAGGGTCCTTTTCAAGATCATAAAGAAGCAGGGCACCATCCTCAAAATACTCATGCAGTTTCCATTTTCCTTTCCGGAGCACCGTACCCGGACGGGTACGAAACTTGGCATCTCGGGACTGGTCCTCCTCCCCGGCATAATTTTGCAGGTAAACCGGAAAGTGCCAGTACAGGCTACGGTCCTTGGGGAACTCTTCCTTTCCGCTTAGGAGAGGTACCAGGCTGTTCCCGTCCACCTCCTTACCCTCGCTTGGCTTGGCCGCGATGACTTCCAGAAAAGTCGGGTAAAAATCGAGCCCACTCACCGGAACCGAACAGGTGGATCCTGGCTCAACCACACCGGGCCAGCGTATCGTCAGGGGCACGCGGATCCCCCCTTCATAATAAGAACCTTTGCCTGCCCGCCAGGGATCCTGTTTGGAAAATTTGCGGATTCCTCCATTGTCTGAGGAAAAAAGCACCAAGGTATTATCCCGCAAGCCCAGCTCGTCGAGGGCTCCCATCAAACGGCCCACATTTTCGTCCAGGCACTCCACCATCGCCGCATAATCGGCATGCACCTTGGAGTTGTTTACATACTTTTTCTTTAAATCTTTTCTCCCCTGCAAAGGTGTGTGGATGCTGTAAAAGGGAAAATACAGGAAAAAAGGGTCCTCCTTGAATTGCCTGAGGATATTGATCGCTTCCGTGGTTAGACGATCGGTTAGGTATTCTCCCTTGGGTCCATCCTCAAGGTTGGGATTTTTATAAGGGCTGAAATAAGACGACGGAGCCCCACGGGTGTTTCCGGCTACATTGATATCGACCCCCTGCGTGGTCGGGTCTTCCCCGAGATGCCATTTTCCAACCTGAGCGGTACGATAACCTGCTTTTTTAAATTCTTCAGCGATGGTAATGACCTCGTCTTTAAGATGTAACCGATTAGGGGTAGGAATGAGCATGCGGTCCCGGGTATTGCCTCGCTCCGAAGCGCCTACGGTGTAGACCCCCGTGCGGGACGCCCATTGCCCGCTTATGCAGGCGGCTCGGCTGGGGGCACAGTTGGCCGCCGGTGCATACCCATCCGTGAAAACCATGCCCTCCTTCGCCAGGTGGTCCAAGTTGGGCGTGTGGTAAAGCTTACTTCCCATAAACCCCACATCCATCACCCCCAAGTCATCCGCGTTAAGGTAGATCACATTCAACGAACCCTGCATGGGGAGAGAACCCAAAGTCAGTAATAGAAAGTGGGCATATAATTTACTAAATCTGTTCATTCTTTGAACTTCATTATGAAATCACCAAAAGAACAAGAGCGATCTAGTGTTTATAGGGTGATTTTTCGGATCAGGAATTCGTAAGCGGGTGAATCGTTTCGATCCAAGTTTTCTAAATTTACCTAAATAAATAAAATTATTTTATTATATTTTTATTAATAATTTTACGCATCTCCTTGATAATCATTATCTTATTTTTTTTGTTTTTTTAAGCTCTGAACGTATTTTTTTTCTTTCAAGTGTTAATATATTGCACAGATTATTTTCATCCTTTCAGCCCGTGTTTTTTATTAAACCTTTTCCCCTTTCTTTCGGAGCCTTCATCAGTGCACGCTCCGGCTTTTGCCGTTTTCTATGAGTACGGACTGCCTGGTTCATTTTTCCTGGCCTCAGGCTTCCACACCTGCCGGCTCCCCTACCCAACCGGGCAGGTTCATCGTTTTTTCACACAACAGGCCATCTTCCATCGGGTTCATCCCCATCGGAGCCTTCATCAGTGCACGCTCCGGCTTTTGCCGTTTCCTATGAGTACGGACTGCCTGGTTGATTTTTCCTGGCCTCAGGCTTCCACACCTGCCGGCTCCCCTACCCAACCGGGC
>CAXBQX010000006.1:0-61486 GCA_963978365.1 uncultured Opitutales bacterium
CGGGGATGTTTGCGGAGGTGTGCTTTTGGATTGTTCTAGGGTAAGGGTGAAATCCTGCCCATTGAAAGCTAAAGTAATAGTCTCACTCGCCAAATCAAAAGCCTGGGCTTCAAATTCCTCATAGGTTTTTTCGGTCAGCTTAATCCACTCCCCCATGTTTGCTTTTTTATTAAAAATACAAAAATGCGGAACTCCCTTGAGCAGAAAATACCCTCTAAATTCGACTTCCTGAGCAATGGCTGGATTCGGAGCAGGTTTAGGAGGTGGCGGGGTTGGTGTTACCTGAGGTGATGGGCGGTTAGAACCAGGTCGTAAAAATGGGTTACTGGCAACTCCACCAAAACAATAAGGGGAGAAGATTACCAGAACCAGCAGGACTTTACAGCGTGTAGACACATGTTAAAGATTCCAAAATTAGGAGCCATGTGCAAGAAACAAGCGAGACGACATCAGGCCTTTGTTATGTTACAAGAAGCTACGGAATACTTATGCTTGCCGCCCGGAAACCGATCCAAATAAAAACAAGAGTACCCAAAAGATTAGCGGCCATATACCCAAGCCCCAAAGCCCAAGCTTCTTTTTGGAGCAGATTGTAAAGATCCATCCCAAAGGTTGAAAATGTGGTAAATCCGCCACAAATTCCGAGTATCCAAAAAGCCCGAAAGAATTCTTCGCTTCCATAGCCAGATCCCCATTTGGTTAAAAACCCTATGAGGAAAGCACCTCCTAAATTTACCAGGATGGTAGCAAGTTGAGATTGAGTAACTAAGAGAGTGGAAACCAAAGCCCGGAGCACAGAACCCACGGCACCTCCCAAAGCTACGAAAACAAAAAAATTAATCCCCATTTTTGTTGGGGTGACCCGATTTATTCTTCTGCCAGATCTTCCACCAAATTTTCAGAATCGTCTTCTTCTTCGACTTCAGACTCGGCTTCCTCCACACTGTTATACTTCAAAATTCTTTTATTTTGTGGAAGAGGAGAAAGATTAACCATGATAAAGCGACCGTTTAGCTTTGGCTCGTCATCGGGGCGACCCACACCAGATAAATCCTGGATAGCACGCTTAACCACATCCATACCAATATCGATGTGCTCCATTTCACGCCCCCGAAACATGAGGGTGATTTTGAGCTTATTTCCCTGATGAAGAAACTTTTCAGAGCGACGCAACTTGGTCACATAATCATGCTCCTCAATTCTCGGTCTGAATTTCGCTTCCTTGATGCGCTTAGCAGATTTCTCTTTGTTCTTTTTGTTTTTGCTAAGTTCATACTTGTACTTACCAAACTCCAAAATTCTACAAACAGGAGGGTGTGCATTGGCTGCTACCTCGACCAAATCGAGTCCTTCCGCTTTGGCGATCTTTAGCGCTTCTTCGGGAGGCATGACTCCAAGCATCTCGCCATCTGATCCAATCACACGAACTTCTCGGGCACGGATCTTATCGTTTTTTCTAATGTAATTGCGATTGTTAAATCGCTGGTTGTTTTTACCACGTGGTGCAGGTGCCATGTGGTTAGTTAGGGTTATGCATAAAGGGATTTAAATAATTATTAAAAGACACCTATCTTATCTCCTTCAACCGATTGCAAGTTTTTATTCGCAAGCCTAGAGGTTGAAACTCTCTCCGCAGCTACAGCTTGCCTTCGCATTTGGGTTGGAGAATTTAAAACCGCCAGCCACCAATTGATCAGAATAATCAAGCGTGGTTCCTCTTAAATAAAGTGCCGTTTTTGAGTCTACCAATACTTTGGCTCCTTCACTGAATACAAATAAATCATTGGGTTTTCCCGACTCCACAAACTTCATTTTGTAAGATAGTCCATTACACCCCCCACCTGTGATCCGTATTCGGAGGAAATCTCCTTCATTTTCCCTCTCCATTAACTGAGAAACTTTTTCAGAAGCACGAGGCGTCAACCGGACCAAATTTTCATTGGCTTGCAAATAATCTTTTTCGGTTAACATAGACCAAATCAAAATATCCAAGTTCTAGCCATTAGCAATTCCTTACGGGGTCTTTGCTATGAGTGCTTCGTCGCTTTGGCAAAGCCGCGGGTGCCGGTCTCGAAAAAGTTCAGGAACTGTAAGCAGATGGTCGATTCGGGAGCATCCTTTCCAGCCATAATCTCCTTCGCAACCTTCTTCACATTAGTTTGTTCAAAAACTCTCCGGTACACTTTTTTGAGTTCAGAAATTTCGTTCGCTGGAACCTTGCGCCTCTTTAATCCAATCAAGTTTAATCCGGATATCGCATTTCTTCCAGAAACCAAAACCTGGGGAGGAATATCGAGAGATATTTCGGCTAAACCACCAATCATGGCCCCATTACCGATGCGGACAAATTGATGTACCGCTGCTCCTCCGCCAATAAAAGTCTCCGAGCCAATCGTAACATGACCGCCAAGCAACACCCCGTTTGCCAGGACTACTTTGTTTTCCAAGATGCAATCATGAGCCACATGAGAGTAACCCATCAGAAAGCAGTCTTCACCAACCACAGTCCTGCCCTTTGATTCGATGGATCGATGGATCGTTACCCCCTCCCCTATTCTCGTTCTACTCCCCACTTCTGCAAAAGAGGCCAAAGACCGATCAAAAGACAGGTGCTGAGGATCTCCACCAATGACCGAAAAATGCCCAACTTCCACACCATTGCCAAGGACTGCGTGTTTCTTGATCACCGCATGGGATTGAATATGACAATGACTTCCCAACACCGCCCCGTCTTCAATCACCGCGTAGGGCCCAATTACCGTGCCCTCTCCGAGAACAACGCCTGGGCCTAGGATCGCAGTGGGATCAATTTTTTCGGCACTCATAGTCTATCAAGTCTGGTTTAATCTTCCTGAAAAATTTCCAACTGCGGGTCTTTGGATAATCCATATGCTTTGACTAGTCGTAAAGTCTGCAGGACTTCGTGTCCATCATACTGTAAAGATGGTTTGGATAACCTTAGTAAATTTTCCAAAATGGAGCCCAAGGTCAGGACGCCATCGAGGCCATAGCTTTTAAAATGTTCAACCAGTTTTTGTAATCTATCCATGCCCAGGGGGAGAGCAGGAACCACAAGAATCTTTAAAGATTCGGCAGATTCTCCAGCTTGCCATTCCGGGTTCGAGGAAAAGCATTCCTCGATCCGTGCACCATCTACCTCGATCTTAAAAAATTTCTGCAATTGTGCATCGTTTGACAGGGAAGCCACTGAAAAAGAGCTGTTCCCCCAACCTAAAGTCGCTACTTTTGCAGATCTTATTTTTTTAAGATCGGCAGAAAAAAGCCTCACATTTAAGGATGAATCATTTTGAAAAACCCTAGGGTTCATTACCGTAATCACGGGCAGTACATCGGTTCTTTTTTTCGACCCACTCTTTTGAGCAACCACCGATGAGGATCCTTTACGAACCAAAAATCCATTACTCTCAAAGTAAGCTTCCACCAGTTCCTGCTCGATCATGGTAAACAGGTAAGTTTTGAAGTGGTGCTCAGACTGCCCCTACCGATTCCCAAACCTGATCAACCTGATCCATGGTTGGTTCAGATGAACAAAATGCATCCCCGACTTCTTCCATGACCACAAAGCGCAACTTCCCACGATTCACTTTTTTATCCGAAAACATCGCGTCTCTTAAATCCTGCAAGTGAATTGGTTCCCGTAATTGATCTGGAAGCTGATAGGATTGTAGAAGATTAAGTAAGCTATCTTCCGGGAAAGAGGAACTCTTGCCCATTAGCTTTGAGAGACGCAGGGCACAGACTAAACCAATGGCTACAGCCTCGCCATGAAGATAACTCCCGAAGCCGGCAACTTTTTCAATCGCATGCCCAAAGGTATGGCCGAGGTTGAGAAGTGCCCTGCCCCCTCTGCCTTCACTTGATTCTCGTTCATCTGCCTGCACTACATCGGCCTTAATGGCACAGCATCGCTCAATTAAACTAGCAAGATCTGTATCTTGCGGACTAAAAGGTGTTTCACGATCTGCCAGGATGGAAAACAGGTTTTGATCAGCCAGCATCCCATATTTAATCACTTCGGCCATACCAGCAGAAAATTCTCGTTGTGGCAGGGTAACCAGCAAAGAAAGATCGGCCCAGACACAAGATGGCTGATGAAAAGAGCCAACCAAATTTTTCCCAGCAGTTAAATTGATTCCCGTTTTTCCACCCACCGAACTATCGACCATCGCAAGAAGGGTCGTGGGGATTTGGTAAAAAGAAATTCCACGTAAAAAACTGGCAGCTGCAAATCCGCCAAGATCCCCCACCACGCCCCCACCAACTGCCAAAAGAAAACCACTTCGGTCGATTTTTTCGGAAGCCAGAAAATCCCAGACTCTGCTGAGTTGTTTAACCGATTTACTCGCTTCGCCAGACGGCACCTTTAAGATTGGTAAGGATAGGCTGATCTTCTGAGAAAACTCCGGTTGGGCATCGCAAAAGTTTTGATCTATCAGAACGGTGCCCTTTCTCCCTTCTGCTAATAAATTTGTAACGGTTTGTGATACCTCGGTAGCTAAATCAGCCCCAATATGAATTGGGTAACTTCGATCTCCCAAATTAACCTGAAGGCTGCTGATTTGATTCATGGTAAAATTTATGCAACCGGTTCCTTACTAGGTGCAAGTTCGGGGAGTAAAGAGTCCAAATAAGATGAGATGGAAAAAGGTTGTAAATCATCTGGTTGCTCGCCTAAGCCAAGAAAATAAACAGGTAACTTAAGCTCACGATAAATCGATACCAGAGCCCCTCCTTTGGAGGTTCCATCCAGCTTGGTAATCACTAATCCAGTGAGCCCAAACTTCTCATGAAAAATCTTGGCTTGTGCGACTCCATTTGTACCGGTTGATCCATCAATCACCAACCAAGAGTGATGAGGGCAAGCCGGCTCTCTTTTTTGCAAAACCCGCTTAAGTTTGGAGAGTTCATCCATTAAATGATCTTTGACATGGAGGCGGCCCGCTGTGTCCAGGAGTAAATAATCACAACTTTTTGAATGGGCAGAGGAATAGGCATCATAGGCAACCGCCGCCGCATCCGCACCATGATGCCCAGAAACTAAATCCAAGTGTAATCGGGTTGCCCAGGCTTTTAATTGCTCGGTGGCCGCCGCCCGAAAAGTATCACATGCCCCTAAGAGCACAGTTTTATTATCCTGAGTGAAAAGATGACCCAGTTTGGCAGTGGTGGTCGTCTTGCCCGAGCCATTCACTCCAATCAGGCAAATGACCTCGGGTTTATTTTCGGTGGCTTCAAGCCTTCCCTCTGAGCCTTCCAAAACCTTGGACAGAACGGCACGGGCAATCTGCCGAACATCCTCCCCACGAAGGTCTTTATTGTTCCGATGAGCCGAATGTACCTGTGCCAAGATATCGTCAGTTGTTTCTGGACCAAAATCGCACGAATAAAAAGCTTCTTCCAAATCGAAAAGATCATCTTCGGATAAAGAACCTCGGCCCGACACACGCTCGATCGCACCCAGTAAAAGTTCAGAGCCCTTACTGAGCCCTTTTTTAAACTTTGAAAAAATACCCATATGTTATGAAAAACAAAAATAATACCTAAGGTTTAACCAACCTTATCCTTACTTTGGCTGAATCAATAAGGTACAGCAAGAAAAGTCGAGTACCTGACGGGTACAACAATCCTGCTTTGAATAGGCATGTAAACAGAGGATAATCGTGCGATCCTCCAGCTCCCAGTGATCCGTGACCAAACCCCCTTCATCGTTTAAAGGCACCTCGTACAAATCAGGATACTCAGTAGACATGCTGGGTGCACCATAGATCTCAACCACCCGTTTGCGAAGATCATTCCATTGGGGTTTAACAATGTCCTCATAGAAGAATTCCTGCCAGCCAGCTTCTCCCTGAATGAGGCATAGAGTGAGATGGTCCTCCTCAAACTTACAGGTTAACTCATAGGCATGACCATCCCAGCGTATGGGAGACTTAATCAGATTGGATTGGAGTTCCTTATACCCCAGGTACCCCTTGCTTTGAAGCTTTTGTAAGGCAACCTCCCGGCTGTCTCCCACCGCAAGTCCGGCAAAAAAGCCTGGTTCAGATAGGTTGGTAAAATTCGGGGATTCAGGAAATTGATTTGGGGCTGCATGACCTGGGCAGGTCATCCAAATCAAAGATAAAAGACTACTCGCAAATATCTTAGAGAGCATAATAAATCCGCTCTAAAGCCAACATCGCATAGCACGAAACAAGAATGGGGTCTTTTTCCCACCAACGCCCAGACTCGTTTACCCAAAATCCGTCGTTGTTTTGTGAATCAAGCAAGGCGACTGTTAGTTCGGTTTTCCAATCTTTAGCTTCCCCACCCCTCGCTTGAATTTGATCTACCCCAGCAAGAGTGAGAGCTTTGGACATCGTATGGTAGTAATAAAAAAGACCCTGTTTCCCCATACCTGGGTTTTCATCGATTTGATAATTTTGATTTAACCAGTCATGTACAGCAAGTACGCGCGGATCCGACGCATCCATTTCTGCGTAGATAAAACTTAATAAACCCGCATAGCTCATGCTTCCGTAGGAACGCAAAGATTTGGATCCATTCTCATCGACCCGATCCTCTGCCATACTATGCCCGGGAAAGTAAACAAAACCTCCCTGGTCCTCCGGATGAGAGCTTACCCAGTCTTGTGGGTTGCTACTTGGCAAATTTTGACACTTGGAAACAAATTGGATAGCCGCCTCCCAGTCTAGATCTGCCTGATCCTCTTCTTTCTTCTTTAGCTTCTTTTTGGCGTAGTAAAGTGCCTCCATCGCCAGATGAGTATTGGATAAGTCAGAATGCGCCCAGGTCGAACCATACCCGATACCACCATCAAACAGGTTATCGGGTTTTCCTTTCTGATCGAAATCCGATTGTTGGTTGACCAAAAACTTTCGGGCCGAGCGAATGATCTGCTCATCGGAAGGCTTATTGAGTTGAAGAAATGCCATCAAGCTGATCGAGGTGTTGTAGGAAGCTAGCCCCTTGCCATAAATCCCTCCATCGGACTGTACTTTGGATCTCAAAAACTGGTATCCCAAAGATACCTGATTTTTATATTTTTGAATCTCTTTTTCGGAGGGATGCCCAAGGGTGGCACGAAGCACTAAAGCAGTGAGTGCCGGATATTGAGAGCTTCCCCAATATCCATCGGTTTTATTCTGTTCCTGAATGACCCATTGCAAACCTTTGTCCAATGAACGCTCAATTTCCAATTTCAGGGATTGGTTGGGAGACGCCACCAAAGGTTGGATCATAGGAATCCAGGCAAAAATAAAAGTGTAATAAAGTGATATTTTCATGATGAAGTGTTGTTTAAAGTAAAATCAGTCCAATTCCTTTGGCAATTGGAAGCGAACCAGAACCGGTAAATTCTTTGGTGGCACCTTCGATTCATTGGCAATCCAGACATCATCTGAATTACTATGAATGTCGCGGCTATTCAAAGTGGCTCGATTATCGTGATAAATGGCAATAATGGAACCATCCATCTCTGCCAAGTAGGTTCCCTCCACTACTTTGGATCCAGTAAATACAAAAGCACTTTCACTCAACTCCCGGTCGTCGGTTTGATTGAGCACCATTGAATTGATCAATGCTTGATGAAGGGAACCGTTATGCTCCCATTCGACAAAGATTTGAATGGCTGGCATTTGCATAAGCTTGGTCGAATTTTTCTCGATGTATCTAAAGAAGTCAGGTTGAGGATTTTCTTTCAGCAAAAGTAAAGTGGCATGGATCAGATTCGGGCTGACCTTGGTTCGCAAGATGGATTCATGGGTTTTCCCATTCTCATGGACCAACGCATACTCCACCAACCCGCTTGTTTGGTTACAAACAGCAGGAAATGAAAATTGCCTCTTTTTTTGATCGATCTCTATTAAACCAAATTGATAACTTCCTGTACTTGTGCGAAAAATCTTGGGGTATTTCAGTACTTCCTCCGAGACAAGAGTCGTTTTGAACGGAACCTGTAATCCAAAAAGTAGGATGCCCAAAACTCTTACAGTTGCTGAAACCATTCTGTAAAACCTGATAGACTGTTTTCAAAAGTCAATGGGTTCAGGTAGTAAAATCAAAGTTTTTATACATATTCTTCTCCGAGCCTTCTCTTCTGTGCTTGCTTGACCTTATCTGTTCTGTATCGATAAGTTAAATTCGTTAATTCCCTACCTGCCTAATAATTATGGACGAAGAACCTGAAAACCAAGAAGAAGCCGAATACGAAGAAGATACCGATTTTGAAATGGAAGAGGATTCAACTTCCGTAAGCGAAGTACCTCCCACCGAAGGTGCGTTTGGTAAATATCTTCGTGAGTACAGGTTGCTCAACAGTCTTCTGCTCTCTCTTGGAATCATTGTGGGTATTATTGGGTTCATGCTCGCGTGGACCATTGTCGTACATGTAGGAGAAGAGGGAGACTCGGATTTTGGTGAAGCTGGCCCACCGGCGGCCCAGCAACAACAGCAAGTGCAACAACAGATGCAGAAGCTGATGCAGCGTCAGAAAAAAGCCACACCTTCCTCCAAGTCCGAATTTAAAACCACAACTATTTCCGAAATTGCTCTGCCGGACTTTAACGAACTGGATGTGAAGGATCTCGCTCCCGTTGTAGAAGCAGCCCCCCCACAAATGTCTCAGGCGAGCATGAACAACCAGGCAATGAAAAGTGCATTGAAGGGCATTAGCATGAGCCTACCGAAGGTGATGCAACAGCGTTGTGACCCCAAGAAACGGGTCGAGCGGTTACGCTCAGGTGGGGGTAAAGATATGACCGAAGAAGCCATCATGAGAGGTCTGAATTGGTTAAAGAGCGTCCAGGACTCGGACGGAGGCTGGGGCAAGAATGACAAAGATGATAAGGGTGAAAAATATGGTGGGGATGAACAACACCGGGATGCGATGACAGGCATGGCTTTACTCTCTTTCTTAGGCCATTGTGAATTACAGGACTCTCCTGATTTCGGTGAAACCGTAAAAAGAGGGATCGACTTTCTCACCTCCACTCCACCCGACAAGTTGGGGAAATACGACGATAGCGGAAAGTTTTTAGGGCTAGAAGATGGTGGGAACCGAGGTTCTTATGCCCACCCCATTCGTACCTACGCCTTAAGCGAAGCGTACACCATGACCAAAATCCCCAAACTTAAGGAGTACGCTGCACGAGCAGCCAAACTTGTGATCGATGGACAAAACCCCAACGGAGGGTGGGCATATGGGTTCGGACAAGGAGTGGGTGCTCATGTGGATTTATCAGTTACTGGATGGTGTATTCAGGCTCTGAAAGCCTTCGCTTTGACTGGTATAACAGATCCTCAGGTCGACGAGGCCATGGATAAAGCCATCGACTATGTAAAAAAATGCCAAGACTCAGCGGGTCGTTTCAAATACACGCTCGAACAAACAAACGGTAAAAACAGTCTCACAGGAACTGGTGTCCTATCCTTACAAATTTGGAAAAATGCCAATTCCCCCGAAGCCAACAAAGGGTTGGATTACATTATCGAAAACAGGCTGTTTGAAGATTGGGCTAAAGTGGATGTTTATGAATGGTACTACCATGCCCAGGCATGCTTTCAATCCACCGGTGTTGGCAGTAGTAAGTACTGGAGAGAATGGAATAAAAACTTCCAACAAGTTGTGGTTAAAGCTCAGGCATCCGATGGCCATTGGCCTCATGGTGCCCACTTTCACGGAGATACCGATCTTTATCGAACAACCATGGCCATCTTAATGCTAGAGGTTTACTACCGGTATGCACCGATGTCTAAAGTCTAGAGGTTTTTATTTACCGATCCCTTATCACAAACCCTATATATTCACGCCATGAGACATTCATTTCTTCTCTTCTTTTTTAGTATACTTTCTTCAGTGTTAACACACGCAGCGGATGATGCCCGGGAAATTGTCATCACTGGAAATGATGCCATGCAGTTTGATTTAAAAAAGATGGAGGCATCCCCGGGTGAAAAAATAAAGGTTACCTTTAAGAATATCGGCTCCATCCCCAAAATAGCTATGGGCCATAACTGGGTACTCTTGAAAAAAGATACTGATGCCATCGCCTTCGGGCAGAAAGTTTTAGCATCCGGTGGAAGTGCAACCAATGCCCTACCTAAATCTCTACTCGGTGAAGTCATTGCTCATACAGATGTTCTTGGTCCCGGTGAATCAGAGTCAGTAACCTTTCAGGCTCCTAGTGAGCCAGGGGATTATGAATATGTATGCACATTTCCTGGGCATTTCGCGATGATGCGTGGAGTTTTACTCGTAAAATAGTCTCTTCCTTCCCCTTTAGGTCCCTTTCCAAGTAGAATTCACTCCTGTGTCTGAGCCTTTTAAAGAAGCCAATATCTTAGAGAAAGCACACGCCCAGGGGGGTATCAAAAAAGTCTTAATATTCAGCAGAATTAGTGGCCCAGGTATTTGGCTAACTCTTGCAGCTTTAAGTGCCGGTTCACTAATCGGCTCACTTGGACTTGGACAATGGTTGGGCACAGAAGCTCTTTGGGTGCAAGCTTCTGCAATGCTGCTAGGGATATTTTCTCTTTGGGCAGTCAGCCAGATCTCACTCAACACTCAGCAAAGTTTATTTTCCTTGATGAAAAATGAGTGGAACCCCTCTTTGGCTTGGTGGTTTGCAGGATCCGCACTGGTGACCAACTTTGCCTGGTGTATGCCCCAATTTCGTTTTGGTGCTGAAATTACCAGCTCTGTATTATTCCCCCCCTTGGATAACAAGGGAGGTAAAATAGGGGTCGCGTTTGTGATGCTCTGCCTATCCATTTTTCTTTCTTTCTGGTACGAGCGATCTGGTCTTCATTCCAAATTATTTCAATGGATATTACGACTGATTCTGATCTCTTTAATTAGTTGCCTGGGAGTTTCTATCTGCTTGCTCCTACCTGGCTCCAATCTCTCTCTTTCGAATATTCTCTCCGGTTTTTTACCCGATTTAAATCACCTCACTACTATATCGCCAAGGTTTGAGGCTCTGCTCGCCCAAACCGGTGAGTTTCGTTCCTTTTGGGAACAAAATTTAATTAGCCGACAAAAAGAACTCATACTTATTACCTTTTCATCTACCTTGGGCGTAAATCTTTTATTTTCACTTCCCTTGTTGCTTTTGGGCAGGGGCTGGAGAAGAAGACATAACCAATTCGCGAAATTCAATTTATTTTTTGGGTTATTTATACCCTTTGTTCTTTGTTCCTCCTGCCTGACGATTTTATCGGCAGTCGCTCACCAAAAAATGATCGATTCCTTGAGCGAGGAAGGCAGTACCAAAATTGTACATTCAGAGTCCGAAACAATCTCCACCTTATTGAGAGAGCGTATAATCTTTGAGATTGGGAATGAGCAGTTTCAAAAGCTTCCCCCATTCCAACAGGACGAAAAAATCGAGTCCCTTTCTAAACCGAACTACATTTTAGCACACCTGGTTTCTCAGTCTAATTCCAAAAAATGGATTCATTATTTAAGTGATTCAGGGAAAGAACCCGTTCAATATCTTTTAGGTATTGTGGTTCTCCTTATTTCATTTTCCACGATTGTTATTTTGATGGTATTAAACGGACATTTAATTTGTGAAATTCTTGGAAAACCCCACAAGGGTGCACCGTTTCAGACAGGTTCTCTTCTACTGGCTGTAAGTTCCGTAGGCCCATTTGTTTGGTCTGACCAAGATGGGTGGGTTGCAGACCCCTCCTATTTTTTGAGTTTAGTGATTCTACCTTACCTTCTTCTATCTTTCTTGGTAATGCTGAATAATAAAGAATTGCTTGGGCGCCAATGCCCTCAAGGAATCAAAGGATTTAGTCTCAATCTCGGTGTATGCCTATCTTTCCTACTCCTCGGAAGCAGTTCTTTCTACTTGGTATGGAACCACTTTTGGGGCAACTTTCCCGTTGGACAAGCCCTCGTGGTCTTAATCGGGCTTATCGTATTGATTGGCTATTTTTCTCTCAAAAATAAGAAACTGTCCCAAAGGTTAAGAGGTTTAGAGGCAAGGTTGGACAGAGTGGATCAACTTACGAAAAAGTAAATATACGTTTCCATATTTTCACTCTGGTGCATTCTCTAGAGGAATCCATTTTCTCACCTCACCTTTGGGCCCAATTTTGGAATAAAGAACCCAAGCTTTCCCTGTGGTGGTATCTACTTTGATCAGCCTCTTATACAAAAAGGGTTTTGCATCCTGCGAATAATATTCACCACTAACAATTTGATATTTCCCATTATCGTTTCCTCCTCCGCTAAAACTTGGTGGTGGTGGAATGTTTAAAGGTAAGTTTGGCGGCCTGTTACTGGGCTTAGTCTGTGCAAGCATAGCGATTGGACTACATAAAGATAAAATTAGTGAAAGATGAGTAAGATAGAAGATTTTCATAGAAGCAAATATTCGTAATTTAACTCTTTATTCAATCATTTAACAAAAAAGCTCCCCCGGTCTTGCCCAAACCGAGGGAGCGTAAGTGAACAATAATGTTCGAAAATAGTTTATATCTTTATGACAGATGAACGGCAACTTAATAGTCAGTATAATTTACTTTTTTTAATATATATATTAATATTAATTAATCGTTTTGCATAAATAAAAATTTCCATTCATTTCTGATCGAGCAACTAATCTGGTAATGAACGAAAATTTTCGATTGCCCATATTCATATGAGTGCTACGAGATTATTAGGTGCTTAATTTTTTTAGATTAACTTTTTCGTCAACCCCATACTGCAGTCTGTGGGTTTTCTTCTTTACCCTTTGTCTATTTAGTGGATGTAGAAGCTCTTCTATGAGTTCCATTCCTGATGCTCCTCCGCCCTATCCCAGTTTTCCATTTCCTCAGGAAAGATATAATTCAGCTCAAGTATATGGCGGGCAAAATATGGCGACTCCTTACATCCCGCCTTACTCTCCATCTGCTACCTCATCAAGCCCTGAACCTACCCCCACCTTTTACTCACCACCCAACCAACCAGTCATTGCTCAACAACCTGTTCAATCATATACGCCCGCAACTCCTAATCGATACAACCGTTCAGCTTCCCAAGAGACTTCTCATTACACATTAGAAGCCAAAGCTGATCTTTGGGCACTCGTTCAGAATGCAAAAGGGGTTGAATTGGAATGGCTAAAAATGAAAGCGGGTGAAACGGCAACACTTAGCTACCAAGAAGCCCTTACCATTACCTGTTCATCCGGAAACGAATTGGTAATTTTGGACAAAAAGGGAAAACGAATTGATACGAATCCTAATTCGAGTGGGATATCCATCGTAAGGCTTTCTCCCCAATAATTTTTTCATACCTTGCCACTCGGCATGAAGTTAGGTTACTGCTCCACCGTAAGTTGGGCGGGAGGATCGGATAAGCTCACATCCACTTTGGAGCATTTACCCTGAGAAAAGTGAAAGGTGATCAGACTCCATTCGAAGACTTTTCCAGATTCATCATCCAGTACTGGTCTGCGAAAATCCCATAAGTAGACGCCGTCATCCCCCAAGGACCTTCCTTCCGGAAATCCCATTAAATCTTCGACCTCAATCTGGTTTTTCCCAACCATGAGATACTCGAGGTTAAATTTTCGGAATGATTTATCTTCTGTTTTTTGAATGGAAGCAAAAGACTTGTTTTTCAACCCAAGTTTGTTTTTTTCACAACCGCCAAAGAAGCCAAGTAAAATTGATAAAACGCAAATATACTTGGATTGAAACATAATAATAAAATGGCGGAGAGAACGGGATTCGAACCCGTGGAGGAACGATTAGCTCCTCACCGGTTTAGCAAACCAGCGCATTCGACCACTCTGCCATCTCTCCAAAGCGAGTTATTATTATCCAAAGCTGAGGTGATGGTAAATATCAAAAGTATATTACTTTACGATTTTACGAAGGGATTGAAGATTTTTTTGAGCTAACTCATCTCCGCCATTGGCTGCCAATTCTAGCCATTTTAAAGCTTGCTGAGCATCTTTATTCACTCCTTTTCCACGAAGATACATAATTCCAAGATATCTTGCAGACTCTGCATCTCCTTGTTTTGCACAGTACTCAAAATCAGCAACAGCTTCCTTAAGTAATAGAGTGGAAGATCGCCCCCAGTATATTTTTTTTGCACTTTCTCTTCTCTGGTTAATAGAAGTGCCTTCTGCTGAATCTTGAATTTTAGGATTGGGATAGATGGATGCCGAAGGAGTTGAAATGTCTACATTACTCTCTTTCACCTGTTCCCCATCCTGCAACTTTTGTTCACTAGTGAGTTCCTTAGAATAAGCGGATGGCAAGCGAAGTGTTCGGGGTGGGGTTGGAGGTAATTTCTCAGGAACGATCAGAGGAGTCTGCGGAACTGGTTCAGTCACTCCACTGGATTCTAAGGTATTTTCTGTCGGGTCTTCTCCGGAATCGGTTTGAGGATTAAATAAATTTTGTAACTCCATCAACTTTTGCTCGGCACCATTGTAATGAATATCGACCGCTTTTTGTACATACTCCATCGCAATATCTTCCTTACGGTCACCCACTACGCCATAGGCATAAAAGTCCGCAACTCGGAGTAAGGCAGCTCCATACCCCCGGTCTGCAGCTGCCTGAAAATGAACTAAGGCTAATTCCTTATCGAGGTTCACCCCACGACCTTCCAGAAAGCACTCGCCTAAATAATGGTGAGCCGCGGGCAATTTTTGGTCGATCCCCTTTTGAAGCAAAGAGACCCCTTTTTTCAGCTCCTCTGATTCGTTGGTGAGCGAATTGGCGAGACCATGTATTTTAATCAGTGCACTTTGGACACAGGCAGGTGCATATCCTGCATCAGCCGAGATCTCATAATACTGAGCTGCCATTTTCATATCTGGATTCAGGATTGTCTGAATTTCATCCGAGATAAAAATTTCTGCCAAGACATAACAGGCGACTGGGTCGCCTGCCGCTGCTTGCTTAATTAAGATACCATCAGGATCGCGAAACGATTTAAGCAAATACTTCGCAACCATTTTAGGGTCTGGGCCGATGGGCTTATACCTGGCCAAGTTACCCAATACAAAGTCTCCCAACCAATGTCCACGACTGGCAGAATTTTCTGCGTAAAAACGGGATTCCAAATGAGATACCTTAAGACCCTTGTCTCCATGATAATGGCACAGGGCTAAAAAGCCCTGAGCATAAGCATCGCCCGAATCGGCTGCTTCGATCAAAGACGCTAAATCCGATCTAATCCAACGGGTTCCTTCATTGGCACAAATGACTTGATAAAGGAGAAAAACAGGTAAAAGGTAGAGTAGAAATCGAAACATTTTACAAATACACCCTACCATGCTAGAACATTCTCAAGAAGCAAGTTCTCATTATTTGTGTAGAAATAAATACCCTAAGAAAGAAAACCTTTCATGATCGAACCAACTGAAGGATCATCCACCCTCCGTAGTCCAGGCAAAGAGCCAATCAGGCAATTTGTTATTTATGCTGAGCACAAGGTTGGCTGGCTTAATGATTTTGTCTCTATGTTGAAGGATGAGAACATTGATATTCTCGCAATTTCAGTTCTAGATACAACCGATAGTGCTGTTATTCGACTCATACCCAACTACCCCAAAGACCTCGCACGCCTGTTAAAAAGTTTATCGATCAGTTTTACGGAACGAATGGTCCTGGCAGTCGAACTTGATAAGGAAGATTCTTTTCAAATTCTTACCAAAGCCCTTCTACGAGCAGAAATTAATATCCACTATGTCTATTCCTTCATGCATCAACCTAATGGAAAGCCTATTGTTGCCATTGCCATGGAAGATGAAGACACCGCAGAGGATGTCCTTAAATCATACCACCTAAAGGTGCTATCTCAGGACGAACTGATTCGTTAATAAATGAAATAAGGCTTTACCTGCCTTCTGAAACTGGCTACTTCCGCCTGCCATTTTTTTAGGTATGGACCTGGGTTGACCTGAGCCCCACTCCTATTTAGGTGATCCCACCATGCGGTAGAACCAACATGTTTATTGAAGAGATTTATTTCAGACTTTTTCGCTTGCTGGAAAGGGCTTGGGGATTGCCAGCGGGCCGATAATTGCATCATAGCAAAGGCTAACTCCGTTGGTTGCCACTCGGACCAGTTGTCGATTGCGATATACACTCCGCTGACCTTTTTACCTGAAGAATCTGTTGTATCTAAAATTTTGTAGGATAAGCCTTGTAATCTTAATTCTTCGAGTGCTCGCTTAAGATCCGGCAAGCTTTTCCCCTCATAAGTTAGAAACCTAAACGGATGTTTTGTGCCAATTCCATGTTTAAACTTCCCCATCTGGGCACCTAATCCGGTCATCGGATACCCGGCAACGGAATCAAGTGTAGGGATATTTGGAGAGGTGGGATACCATTTTAATCCCGTGGAAGGCCAAGTCATACTTCTTTCCCACTTCTGCATTGGTATTAAAGTAAGCTTTCCTTTTTTGCGCACCTGTTCCTCGATTTTTAAAACACCCGGTGTTTGTTTTGACCAAAGAGCCAGTTCTGCGATCGTCATTCCGTGAACGAAAGGCATTGGGAAAGCCCCAACATAACTGATCCATTCCGAATCGATCATGGGGCCGGCAACCTTTAATCCGCCAAGTGGGTTAGGCCGATCGAGGACAATCACTTCGACCCCTGCCTCAAAACATGCCTCCATTACATAACGCATGCAACTGACGTAGGTGTAGCAGCGGACACCTACATCCTGCAGGTCTATGACGATGCAATCCAAATTTGCCAGCATTTTAGGTGTTGGCTTGCGAAATTTTCCATAGAGAGAAAAAACTGGCAAATTGGTCCGATGATCAATCTTGTCGTCCACCGGAACCGATGCCTTCTCATCCCCGTAAATTCCATGTTCCGGACCAAATAAAGCCGTAAGATTTACAGATTTGGAAGAGTGTAAAACCAGCACCGTACTTGTACCCTTGGAGTTGACCCCTGCTGGATGGGTTAGTAACCCGACTCTTTTTCCTTGGAGGACATCGAAGTTCCGGGCTTCGAGGTAATCCACTCCCAACATGATTCGAGAGTTGGCGGAAGATGAGATGATAAATTGAAAAAATATAATCAGCCCCAAAACCAAACGATAAAAAGGAAATCTATTGTGTAAACTTAGGCCAACTCTATGCATTATGATGTGCTCTGTTAGTTTTTGTAGAATTTACTTACAAGCTTGTAAAGGAAGACTGTGACTACGGCGAAAAAGACACCAAGCACAGAACCACCTAAAAACATAGGAGGAAAAGTATCCAGTAGTCGAATAAGCTCTTTGTAAGAGAAATGAGCCCAGTCATATTCTGGGCTAAGCAGTTTATTTTGAGGGTAATCTACCCCCAGTAACTTGAACAAAGTCATTCCAATCTTGTAATCAGCAAAATAGATTGGCCCCATCGTTAAGGGATTAGATATCCACTGTAGGGCAACAATAACGGGAAGGTTTGCCCGGACGAGCAAGGACACAAAAAAGACCACCAACATCTGAATCCCAACTATGGGCAGGAGTGAAATCCATATCCCCCAAAAGAGGGCAGATTGGATTGGCTTGCTTTTAAATGACCAGAGAAAGGATTTCTTATATGCAGTCTCTGAAAACCACTTCAGCACAGGGTATCGATGCACATTCGAACGCCTGGGCAGGGGGCGCAAGAACTTCTTCAACCTGCGAATACGCTTAAACCGTGCTTCTCTTCTCACTGGGCATTCCGGGAAATCTTCCTTGGTCCATTGATTCAAAACTTCGCGAAGATGATTCTTAAGTAATTCAGCCCCATCTCGAAGGTTCTTTTCAAGAGACCAAGAAGCATTTCCGAAAGCGATACTTGTTGTTTTAGGAAATGAAACTGAAAGATTACTTTCGATTCCATCTTCCAATGAACCACACAAAAGGTAGGACTTTTTATTAAATTTATCCGCTTGGACTAATACCTCATGGGGGCCCTTCCCTCTCAAGGAGGTGGAATCAAACCTTCCTTCCCCGGTGAAAATTACATCTGCACTTCTGATCTGCTCCTCAAGGTTTAGCCACTTTGAAACCAGTTCAAAACCAGGAACCAGGCGGGTATTTCCTGCGAGTGATAACCCAAACCCAATCCCACCTGCTGCCCCAGAGCCCGAGGAAAGGGCGAGTTCGGATGCCTTCGGGAAAATTTTGGATAATTTAGATACCAGTGTAGACATTTCCAACTCCAATCTAGGGATGTCATCTACTTGCAGCCCTTTTTGAGGACCAAATTGATGGGTTGCTCCATCCTTGCCGAGTAAAGGATTGTCCACATCGCAAGCGATAATGATCGGGGGTAAATGCGTTATCTTGGGGTCTGCGTTGATGGATAAATCTTTCCATGTTTTTGGACTTGGGTGATCTATTTTTTCACCTAGGGAACTCAACGCTTCGAGACCCAATGCAGACAATGCACCTAAGCCAGCATCATTGGTTGAACTTCCACCAATTCCAAGAAGTATGGCATCTGCCCCCTCATCACTGGCAAATCTAAGTAAGTCACCCACGCCAACGGTAGAGGTGTTCCAAGGATTTCGTTGGTCGTTGGGTAAATCACTTAAACCACAAACCGAAGCCATTTCAAGAATGGCAAGATTTCCTTTTCTTGGAACTTGTAACAATAAACACACTTCTTCACTGAGTCGCTCAATGGGCAGCCATCCAATCTTCGTTTGTTTGAGTGTCCCAAGAGAATCCCTTGCTTCCACCTCAAGAAACTCTCCTTCGTAGTGATTCGTAAGAATATTTACAAACCCTTCGCCTCCGTCCGTTAAGGGACAGCTTATGACCTCTAACTTTTCAGGCTGCTCTTGAGCCACTTCATGCAAGAGCGAACAGGCTTCAGTTGCAGAAAATGAATCCTTGAATTTATCAAATGCGGCAAGAAGTCGCATAGATTATCCTTACCTAACGGATTTCCTTCTGTGTTGATTCATCCAAGACTTTATAATTTTCCATGTGATAACTTTCAGCGGCTTCAAAGGTAACTTTTAAGTCATAGTTTTTTTCAAGCTTGGTGAGCAGGGAAGCGTCTGGTCCGCGAAGCCTGCGAAGCACCGCAGGGTGTAAATAAACTTTAAGGCTAATGGCTTGCTGGGTATCAGCCTTCACCCGTTTGACTGCACTTGAAATCAACCTCTGAATTTCAATACTGATGGAACGGGGAGATTTGATAATCCCCCTACCCTTACAGTAAGGGCAGGATTCATAAACACCACTAGCATTGCTTTCATCATGCCGTTGGCGGGTAATTTGCATAATGCCAAGTTCAGAGATTGGAAGGATATTATGCTTTGCCTTATCATCCGACATAGCCGCCTTCATCTTTTGGAAAACCTTTCGCTGATCCCCGCGATTCTTCATGTCGATGAAGTCGATAATCACCAGACCCCCTAGGTTGCGTAATCTCATCTGGCGGGCAACTTCAGTAGCTGCCTCTAAGTTGGCCTGAAGGATAAAGTTTTTGCCATCCTTACGGTCTCCTTTGTGACTTCCTGTATTGATATCGATGGATACAAGAGCCTCTGTTTCCTCCATCACAATCTCTCCACCAGATGGAAGTTTGACCCGCCTCATAAAGGTTTGCTCAATCTGCCGCTCCACATTGAACCTTTGAAAAATTGGGATTTCCTCTTCGAATAAAGCAACCTTTGCTTTTGATTTGGGTGATATTCTTTGGATCGTCTCGATCAACCGGGTATAGTCATCACGGTTATCGATTTGGACACGATCGACATCATCGGTCAGGAAATCCCGAGCGGTTAACCCAATTAAATCTGGTTCTTCGTAGAGAAGGCAGGGATCCTTTTCATTTTTAATCCTCGCATCTATCTGATCCCACTGCTGCATCAAAATGTGAAGATCTCGCACAAAAAAGCGTTCAGGTTTGTTTTGCCCAACCGTACGGATGATAACCCCCATACCTTCGCGTAGGGACAAATTACCAATGATGCGCTTCAGTCTTTTTCTTTCTGCACGATCCTCAATTTTTCGAGATATTCCACACTGACCAGCATAGGGCATAAGGACTAAAAATCTTCCAGGCAAAGAGAGGTTGGTGGTCGTACGCGGCCCTTTACTTCCAATCTGTGCCTTGGTGATTTGTACCACAATATCAGACCCTATTGGAAAGACTCGTGGGATATCTGCCACAGATTTTGCTTCGTTTTTACCGCTGGATTTCTTTTTATTTTCGCGGACAATTTCAATGGAAGGATCATTATTGGCTCCGGGGAGCATATCCCAGTAATGCAGGAATGCATTTTTCTCTTGTCCTATATCGACAAAAGCTGCCTTTAAGCCGGGCTCCAGGTTTTGTACCTTTCCTTTAAAGATCGCCCCAACCATGCGATCTTTGTCCAAACGCTCAATGTCGAAGGACTGTAGGATACCATTTTCCATCATCGCCACCCGTCTTTCCAAAGCTTCGGTGTTGATGATGATTTCTTTGTAATCCTTGTTTTTCTCTCTGCGGAAAAAAGCAAGGATACGCTCACGAATCGGGCGATTTTTTGCCCGCTCCAAAGCGGCGTCCCTCAGTTCTTTCTTATCGATCAAGATAGGAGGCTTTTCCAGAGGTGCAGAACTTAAGTCATTTTCAGGTAAATCCTTACCTGATTCCTGAGCATGTTCTTGTTGAGAATTGTTTTTAGAGGAGGCTTTTCGCCGATTTCTTCTGGCCATGATAGGTAGTGTTGAAGAACCCAGGCCTCACCCATCCATAAGAAGTCTCTGCAAGAATTTGCATCATAGCACGGAATTTCGATGACGAAATACGCTTTGAACCATACCAAGCATCAGGAAACAAACCACCATAAATGAGCCACCATAACTTAAAAACGGAAGGGGTAATCCTGTTATGGGGGTTATACCGATAGTCATTCCTATGTTGATGAATATATGCGTCATCAAAAGTACGGACACACCAACAGCAAGCATAGCACCGAAACGATCTGCAGACTTTGCGGCTACCCGAAGGCACCCAAAAACCACAAGACCGAGCATGCCAATCGCCAATCCACCACCCAGCAGTCCAGATTCCTCAGCAATAACAGCAAAAATAAAGTCATTGTGAGCCACTGCGGTTGGTAAATATCCGAGCTTAGCCTGCATTCCTTCCCCAAGCCCTTTCCCTGATACACCACCAGTGGCGACCGCTATAAGGGCTTGGATGCGATTCCAATTTGAGCCAACCCCATGGGGGTCTTCCACTTCGGGAGCCACAAAGGTTAGAATGCGTTTGCGTTGATAATCCTTGAGAGGGAGGAGTGAAGTATCCTCGTATGCCACCACGGCATCCGAGGGTTTTGGATTCTCTAGTTTATATTGATAATAATGAAATAAATCGAAGCCCAGCAAACCAAGCAAAACCACGAATACGACAAACGTGGAAACAAAGAATTTAGTTGGCATGCGGGCGACGTACAAAAGTGAAAATGCGATGGGTGGGAATACCAAAGTAGAACCTAAATCGGGTTGTAAAAAAATCAAGAACATTGGCAGGGAGAAACAGGCAGCAACTTTCAAAATTCCCCGCAAGGAATCCTGCATATCTCCCACCTTTGAACGAGCGAGCAGACTGGCTCCGAAAATCATCGTCGACCATTTAGCAATCTCGGAAGGCTGGACTTTAAATAAGCCAAAATCAATCCACCTTCTTGCTCCGTAAATCATAGGACCACCGAAAACCAAGAGGAGTCCAATCAAAACGGAAAAGTATATAAAGTGGGCATACCTTAGCCAAATCTGATAATTGATCAGAGCCACAACGGTGTAGAGCGTAAATCCAATCACACACCACAAAATTTGCATCTTCCAATAATTACCCCCCCCATACGCCTGGGCGGAGTGAATAAAAAGAATACTCATCAAGCTTAGGCCAACCAAACACAGTGGGGTCAACCAATCCCACTGCACCTCCTCCGGGATAAGTGAGTCTGTTTCCAGAGTCTTAGATTGGGAGAACATCAAGAAATTAGATTATCCAACAGGTGCGTCCACTCATCTTCCAAATCGCCCTGAAAGAACGGTTCTTTCGCACGGGCATACCAATAAGCGGCATTATTTGGATCACCCTCCACCCGGTGTAGGTAAGCATGTACCCAATCTCCATGCCTGCTCTTTGCATCCTGAGCCAAGTCATGGGCTTTCTCCCAGTCTCCCTTTTTCGCCCACCATAATGCCTGCAACTCAGCACTCAAAGATGAGGGCGGTGCAGGTTGCGATTCAAGAGAATGAATGAAATCAATTTGATTCATCAGGAAGCTTTTTTTCTCCATCGCATCCCCAGAGCGATGGTGTATTGAAATTTTCGTCGGTGTTCACGAATAAGAAAGGGCAGGTTTTTTTCCACTTCCAAATCAAAGGATTCCTGAAGAATGTTTTTTAACGCTGATGCAGAATCACCCTCGCCTAACCAATGTTCTCGGGGTGTGAATTCCTCCAACCAGGTAAGGGGAGTAGTTAAAAGCAATTGACCACCCGGTTGCACCAATTCCGGCAACCTGGAAAGCAAGGCCATAGGATCTGGCAAACGGCAAAGAAGGTTTGCTGCATGCACCAGGTCAAAAGCACCTATGTCCGAACGTAACTTACAGGCATCCCCGACCTCAAATGAGAGGCCTCGTGGTGGTTGATCGATCCGAACAGAACTGGATACCCAGTGCGTGCCCTCTTCATGAAACTGATAGTCTAACCTGCCCTTTTCTAAAATAGTTTGGGCTGCTCCAATGAAGGATTTTGAATAATCAATGCCTAAAACCTCCCTGGAAAAATCGGCCAGCACAAAGCTGCTCTTCCCAACTGCGCAACCAAGATCCAGGGCTGTGTTAATTTTGGAACCTTGGTCCATTAATTCCAAGACACTTCGGGTCGGAAAATGCAGGGCATCTTTCGGCCCGTTTTCCCATGGGAATTGCTGCTCCGCCGAACCGTAATGAAAAAGTAAGTATTCTCCAAGGGACCGGTCCGACTCATAAACCTGAGCGGCCGAAGAACTCTCCGCACCCATTATTTAATTTTCCGAAAGATTACGAAAGGAGGACTTAAGGGCAGGATATAGATCTTGGTAAATTTGATAGTTTTTTTGGTATGAAGCACAATCTGGCCCCACATCGACCTGTTCTGTTTCCCTGATCCAAATCTTGGACGCTTCCTCCACGCTTGAAAACTCACCACATCCCACTGCCCCTAGGAGGGCGGCACCATAAGCAGCACCTTCGGTTGCATTAACCAAAGAACAGCGTGTCTCAAATACATCTGCGAGCATCTGCTTCCATAGACTGGATCTGGCTCCACCTCCGGACAGGATCACCTTTTCCGGTTGAACTCCCAGGGCTTGCATCAAAGAGAGTGAGTCTTTGAGCCCAAAACTAACCCCTTCCAAAACTGCACGAGTGAGGTGAGATTTGCCATGCCTCAGGGTTAATCCAACAAAAGATCCCCTCGCATGGGGATCCGGATAAGGAGTTCGCTCTCCGGAAAGATAGGGAAGAAAGACCAAGCCTTCACAGCCAGGTTGTACCTCAGCCGCTGCTGAGGTCAAAAAGTCGTAGGCATTCCCCTCCCCGTTCTCTTCTCTCTTCTGTTCTTCGCCTCCCAATTCATTTTTGAACCATTGAAAAGATCCAGCCGCGGATAACATGACCCCCATTAAATGCCACTTACCTGGCACAGCGTGACAAAAAGCATGAAGCTTTCCTTCGGGTTCAACCCGATATTCATCACTCTGTGCAAACACGACTCCACTTGTGCCCAAGGTGGCTGAAACCATACCCTGGTTTACAATTCCACACCCTACCGCTTGTGCCGCCTGGTCACCTCCACCCGCGATCACCGGGGTACCGGTGACCAAGCCGGTATGGGTGCTAGCGTCAGAAGAAACTTTTGCAGAGGCTACGGTGGACTCTGTCACTTCAGGTAACCACTGGCGGGGCCACCCCATCACAGAGAGGATTTCTTCCGACCACTCCCTTTTGCCCACATTGAGCATGGAAGTACCCGAAGCATCTGAGACATCGGAGAAAAACTCTCCAGTCAGTCGGTATCGAATAAAGTCCTTAGGTAAAAGAACCTTGGAGATTTTTGAAAAAATTTCGGGTTCATTTTTTTCGACCCATCGTAATTTGGGTGCTGTAAAGCCAGCTAAGATAGGATTTCCAGTGATGCGAAGAACCTCAGACTCACCAATCATTTCCGTCATCTCTGCACATTCTTGGTAAGAGCGCTGATCATTCCACATAATACAGGGGCGAAGAGGTTTGCCTGCTTCATCCAGCAGGACCAATCCGTGCATCTGACCGGTTAACCCGATTCCTCCAATACTTTCGGGTTTATGCTCAGCAAGTAATTCACGTATGGCCACACAGGTGGCTTGCCACCATACCTCTGGGTCCGTCTCAGCAAAAAGAGGAGCTGGTGTTTGGAAAGGATACTGGGGATTGCTCGTGGCCAGAACTTCGCCCGAAGGGCTGACCAAGAGGGCTTTAATAGAGGAGGTGCCAACATCAATACCTATAAAATTCATCTCTAACTTTCAAAAGCACCTCCTTGTCCTTGGCAACTGGAATGAATCCAATCTTGCCGAAGATCCCAGGACTCCATTAGCAAGGAATGATGACCGAGTCCAATCTTCCAGAGCATCTCATAAATCGGAAAATTCGTATTCTTTACTGCCCAGCTTGTGGCTGGATGCTTCGATCCACCTGGATTGCCCAGGAAATTCTTTCCACATTCACAGGAGACCTAACCGCAGTTTCTTTGGAACCAGCCGTTCAATCCCCCGGGCTTTTTGAAGTATGGTTGGGTGACTCCCTCATTTGGTGCAGAAAAAAAGACCAAGGGTTTCCACAGGCCAAAGAACTTAAAAAAAGAATCCGGGATCTTTTATGCCCAGAACGTGACCTTGGTCACTTGGACCAAAAACATTAAGTAGAGCCAGCCGCCTGCTTTCGATGTATATTTTTCTTGAGCAACTCATCTCCAATCACACCGAGCAGGATGACCACACCAAGGATACCAAATTCCAAGTGAGTGGAGATCCCGACCATGTTGATTGAATTGTAAATGAGTCGAATGACGGCCGCGGCAATGACCACTCCGAGAACCGATCCCTCCCCTCCCCGCAAACTACACCCACCCAAAACAGCAGCTGCGATCGCATAGAGTTCGTAAAATTCTCCGGTTTGTGCGGGTTGAACAGAGTCCAGCTCAAAGGCAAAAAGAACACCCGCTATACCGGCGAAAAATGAGCATAGCACATAAGCAAGGATTTTCATCCGATCGGTATCAATCCCGCTGTATCTCGTTCCCTCTTCATTATTTCCGAGGGCAAAAAGATATCTACCCCAGATTGTTTTTCTCAGAAAAACAGCCGCGGCAATGGATAGGACTAAAAGGAAGAGAAAGGGAGTGGGTAAATTGAATGAACCCATGGCAATTTTCCCGCTGAATATAAAATCAAGACCCACAATTTGATCAAGATTCGCGTATCCGGCATCCCCCTCCATGGGCATAGGTCCGATCGATTGATTATCAGTAATCCACCTACCCATACTTCGGTATACCAATAATCCACACAGCGTAACCACAAAGGGCTGAACTTTTGCCTTGGTAATTAACCATCCATGAACCAATCCAATGATCAAAGAGAGAGATAGAGTAAGCCCAATCGCAGTCCATGGGTCCATACCTTCCAGTTTTAAACAAACAGACAAGACCACAGCGACCAAGCCAACTACAGAGCCGATGGAAAGATCAATTCCCCCGGTTATAATAACAAAAGCCACTCCCAGGCTCATCACCGCATACAAACTCGACCATTTGATCAGGTTTTGCATGTTGTATGCGTTAAGAAATTTTGGGTTCACCAATGCGGTAATCACAAAGATAGCGACCAAAAGAATGAAAATGCCCAGTATATTTTTTTTCATCAATTTTTTCTATGCAGCCAAAGGATTTCCCGTGGCCAGGTTCATAATAGATTCTTCCGATAACTGATCCCTTGAAAGCTCTCCTGATATCTTGCCCTCGTGCATAACATAGGCACGATCAGCCATACCCAAAACTTCTTCCATCTCACTGGAGACAAAAAGGATTGCCATACCTTGACCGGCCAAGTTTTCCATGAGCTTGTAGATTTCACGTTTTGCTCCAATATCGATCCCTCGGGTGGGCTCATCCAGCATTAATAACTTAGGATTCATCGCCAACCACTTGCCCAATACGATTTTTTGCTGGTTCCCACCTGACAAAAACTGGGCAACCTGCTCGGGGCTTGGTGTCTTAATCTTAAGAGAATTGATGGCTTTCTGAGTACCCTTTTGTTCGGAAGTCTGATTAATCCAACCACGCGAAGAGTCTCGTTGGAGCGAAGGTAAGGAAGAGTTTTCACGGACCGTCATAGGTAAGACCAATCCATGCTGTTTCCGATCTTCGGGAACCAAAGCAATTCCCGATGAGATGGCTTCTTTAGGGTTGGAAATCTTGGATTCGGTTCCTCCGACCTCCAGGGTGCCACCTACAGCTGGGGTGACCCCAAAAATTGTTTGCAAAAGCTCGGTTCTGCCGGCTCCCACCAAACCAGCAATTCCGACAATTTCTCCAGCATGTATATCCAGAGATATCGGGTTATTGGGAAAGTTTGGGGAGCAAAAATTTTTGAGGGACAGTACTTTTTCACCCGGGTTGTGGATCGTCCGGTCAAAAAACTCACTCAGTTCCCTGCCCACCATTAAGCTGACCATGTTGTTGTGATTAATTTCATCCTTGGATAAGTCTCCAGCATTTTCTCCGTCACGGAAAACAGTAACCCGATCTGCCAGGCGGATGACTTCACCCAAGCGGTGTGAAATATAAATGACACTAATTCCCCGATCACGAAGGTTCGTAACCACATCAAATAAGGTTTCGGTTTCCTTTTGGGAAAGACTGCTGGTGGGCTCATCCATGATCAATACCCGAGCATCACTCGACAAGGCTTTAGCAATTTCAACGAGCTGTTGTTTCCCAATGGGCAGGGATCCCGCAACTGTATCCACCGGTAGATCCAGACCTACCTGAGCAAGATACTCCTTGGCTTGCTCAGTCATTCGATCCTGATCAATAAATCCAAATTTCTTTGGCTCCCGTCCGAGGAAAATATTCGAGGCTAGATCGAGATTACCACATAAATTTAACTCCTGGTGAATCAAAGCAATTCCCTGATCCATGGCATCATTGACATTGCGGAATACGGTATCTTTGCCATCCACGCAAAACTTCCCCTCATCTGCTGGCTGTACACCTGCAAGAATTTTCATAAGGGTGCTCTTGCCAGCTCCATTCTCCCCAATCAGGGCAAGAACCTCGCCTTTGTTCAATTTGAGTGAAACCCCACCCAATGCGAGCACTCCAGGAAAACTTTTTTTCAGGCCCGAAACTTCGAGCACTGGAGGCATCGGATCAGCCATGACTACTATTGCTTCCCGAGTTCAGCCATTTCTTTCTTCTTCGCCCAAAAAGTGTCGATATTCGATTGGTCGACCACAAGAAATGGAAGCTCGAAATATGTGCTTGGAGCAGAATTTCCCTCGTAAATGGACTTCAACATTTTGATGGACTCATACCCATATTCCCAAGGTTGCTGGCTGATCGTTCCATGTGCATGGCCCTCTACAATCGCCTGGAGCAAGGCATCCTGTTCATCAAACCCACAAACTTTTATTTGGCCCAGTTTATTTGCCTCTTTAATCGCATCAATACAGGCGGGTGGGTTGTAAGCAAATAATCCAACCATGCACTTTAAGTCCTTGTACTTGGTCATGGAGTCTTCGGCATTACTCTTCGCTTTCGCTTTGTCGAAATTATCCGTCCTCGTATCCAAAACAGTGTATGAGGAAGATTCACTGGTTAAATTGGTTGCATCCACGGGGTCAAATTTCACTTGGTCGAGTTCCTGCATGGGTCGGTTTAGCAGTTCGTCAATGACCCCTTGTCTACGCTGACGAGCATTAAGTTGCTCCAGGCGACCAACAAAAATCATCACCTCTCCACCATCTGGAATGGCTGATTTGACAAGCCCGCCAAGTGCCCGACCAGCCTTGTAATTATTTGTGCCAATGTAACATAAGCGGTCGCTTTTAGGAGCATCCGCATCCTGAGTGATCAAAATCGTGTTGGCCGCCACTTCATTCAGAAAGGGGGTCTGGTTATCTGCATCAATTGGACTCACCGCCACGCCATCGATACCCTTGGCCAAAAGTGCTTCCATCATTCTCTTTTGATCCACCACACCCTTAGGAGGCATGAGGACTTCACAAGTGACTCCCAACTCTTTTTCGGCAATTCTCACTCCAGCCGCACAAAGATCCCAAAAAGGATCGATGCCGTTGGTTACATAGGCGAAGGTGGGCGCGTCCTTTGGTTTGGTGTCGGATTGGTTGGCCTCTCCACACCCGAGCAAGCAAGATAGGAGAAGAGAAACGATAGGGATTAATAGGGCGTTTTTCATAGTCAGTAATAAAATCTAAGTTTGTAAGAATAAGGGGTCCATTCTACCAAGGAGTGCGGCCACCGTTCACACATAGGGTTTGCCCGGTAATGAATCCGGCCTCGTCGGAGGCAAAAAAACGAACCGCTGACCCTACATCTTCCGCCGTTCCCCACCTACCCATCGGGATGGTATGCAAATAGGCGTCCTTATCTTCCTGAGGATCATTGATGTGACGATCCGTGGGGATCCAACCTGGAGCAACCGTGTTTACCGTAATCCCAGAAGATGCCAACTCTACCGACAGGCTCCGGCTCCACCCAATTTGACCACCTTTGGCAGCCACATATGCAGTAAACTGAGGGACAGATGCATGATAGACCTCACTGGTTATATTTATGATTCGACCCCACTTTCTTTTCTTCATTCCAGGAAGAGCGGATTGGGCAAGCAGGAATGGACTTAGCACAAAAAATTCATACATCTCCCGGTAAAAATCAGCGTCATATTCCTCAATCGGTTTTTGGGGCTGCGGTCCCGTGGCATTAGGCACTAAAATATCAACGGCCCCCCATTTTTCCTCCACCGCCTCGACCATTGAGGATACTTGGGACTTATCGGTCACATCCGCTCGAATCAGCATAACATGAGCCCCCATTGCCAGAAGTTTTTCACGGGCTTGCTCAGCCACTTCTCGATTACCGTGATAATTTAGAGCAATTTTAGACCCTCCAGCTGCTAAACACTCCGCGATTCCCAACCCCAAACCTCGGGTACTTCCTGTGATTAAAGAAACTTTATTTTCTAACAAATAGGACATAATCAATCTATCTAGGATCTTTAATTTGATATTTCAAATGTATTCCAAATATCAAATTTTGGTTCATTTTCGACGATACGGATAGGCGGGTAAGCCTTGAGCCCCCAAGCCATCGACGACAAAAACAGAGCCTGCATTGGGCTCTTCCAAAGTTTTGTGAATCCCCGTGGTGACGAAGAGCCGATCCATACGATCTCCGCCAAAAGCACATGCAGTGGTTTCCACACATTGGAAATCAATCTTGTTCACCAATTTCCCATCTTTTGGATTTACGCAAACGACTGCTCCTCCATGACACATAGCCACCCAGAGTAAACCATCGGAATCGATCGTCATTCCATCCGGTGAGCCATCCACATCCAAGTCTTTAAAATCAACTGCGGTTCGAGCATTGGAGATATCTCCACTCAAACGGTCATAGTGATAAGCCATGACCTTTTGGCTGGGAGTATCAATGTAGTACATCTCTTGCAGGGAATCATTCCAGCAGATACCATTGGAATTGGTAACATTAGATATTTTCAGATGAATCCTCCCGTCTTCATCGAGTTGATATAAATTCGCATCGCCTGCTTTCTTGACCGTGCTTATCGTCCCAGCCCAAAATCTGCCAACCGGATCGCACTTCCCATCATTAAATCGATTGTCTGGTCTTTTGTCAGCCTCTGGATCGGCAAGGTTGGTTTTTTGCCCCGTCTCAGGACAAAACTGATAAATGCCAGAATCCCCAGCACAAAGCAAATCGCCTGATTCAGAGGGTACAACGGTCCCGATTCTTTCCCCCATATCCCAAGAAGTCTCTTCTTCGTTTACTGGATTAAGTTTCACCAGTGCATGCCCTTCAATATCGACATAGTACAAATGATCTTCCCAGAAGATCGGGCCTTCTCCCCACTTTGAAATGCGGCTACCTATGGTATGAATCGAAATATTTGTCATAAATTTTAAGCGTACTTTGTATCACTCAAAAGTTTGAGTCCTTCTTTGTCAGCATCTTTCAAAAAACGGACTGAAAAAAGGATCTAGTCAATCAAAGATAGATAACATAAATTATTCATATTCAGTATAATAGGTATTCCTCCCGATAGGAATACACGCCCTTGACCTTCGTATACCAATTATTGTCTTTGAATAAAATTACGGATTGAGCCTAAAATCTGTACCCAACCAAATCTTATTGAAACCAAAATTAATCTAGGATTGTGAATGGTGAGAAAATTAAATTCCCGCAGAAGAATTATACAATCTTTTCTAATGCGTAGGAATCTTTGGTGTCTTTAACCACCCACCCTGCTTTTTTTATTTCATCCCGAAGACGATCCGCTTCCGCCCAATCTTTGGAAGACTTTGCCACCCACCTAAGATCTGCTAAGGAGATCACCTCAGCGGGAGCAATCTCTGCTTCGGGTTGGGTGAAGTGAAAACCAAATAAATTTAAAACCGAGGCAAACCCATCTTGAATTTTTATCATTTCTTCGCTGCCTAATAGAATCTTGCCTTGTGAGATAGATTCAGAAATTTCTTTGACCTGACCAAATAATTTCCCCAATGCGTCCGCCGTGTTTAAATCAGTAAGCATCGCTTTTTGGACCTCACTAAATGGACCGAAATTTTCAGACCCCAATGGATGGCTCGGTTGTTTCGGAAGCTCAATTTTCTGGGAAAAATCCTGCAGCTTCTTCAATGCTTTTTGAGCCGCTTTTAGAGAGTCAAAGGTAAAATTAAGTGGCTGGCGGTAACTCCCCGACAGGAGCACATAGCGCACAGTTTGAGCATCGTATCCCTTTTCCTGCAAATCAGATAAAGTATACAAATTACCAAGAGACTTACTCATCTTTGTACCCTCGACCATGAGGTGGGTAATATGAAACCAATGACGGGCAAAAGTTTTATGGGTAACCGCTTCCACTTGGGCGATCTCATTTTCATGGTGAGGAAAAACAAGGTCTACTCCTCCAGAGTGTAAATCAAAGCTTTCGCCTAAGTGCTTGAGGCAAATCGCACTACACTCAATATGCCAACCCGGCCGACCTTCACCCCAGGGAGAATTCCAATAGTTTTCTCCATCCTCTGGACGCCTAGCCTTCCACAAGGCAAAATCGGCCGCTGAATCTCGTTGATATTCATCTGAAGTCTCACGATCTCTAGAAGAAGTGGTGATTTGGCGATCGGCCAAACGAGAAAGTGCTCCGTATTTTGCAAAAGAATCGACTTTGAAATAAACAGATCCATCGGGGGCTTGATAGGCTTTGCCGCCATCGATCAGTCGCTGGATCAGGGCGATCTGCTCAGGAACATGTGCAACCGCAGAAGGTTGTACATGAGGGGGAAGGAGATTTAGCAACTGACAATCCTGATCAAACCGCTTGGTCCAGCGATCGGTAAAGTCTGCAAGGGTGACCCCCTCCGCCTGCGACTCCCGAATCGTCTTATCGTCCACATCGGTAAGGTTGCGGGCATGATATGTTTTTTGCCCACTTGTTTCGAGAGCCCGTCTAAATACATCCTGCAAAACAAAGGTACGGAAGTTGCCGACATGAGCTGGCCCATAAACCGTTGGGCCACAGCAATAAAAACGAACCGTTTCTCCATCCATGGGAAACACTTCCTGAACCTCACGGGTTAAGGTATCATAGAGCTTTAAAGCCATGCCTGCAGCGTAAAGAAAAGAAATTCCTTACTTTTCCTCAATTTGGATTGGCTTTATATCCCACTTCGGGTTTTGACCGAGGAAGCGACAAGGGTTGTTGTGAAAAATTTCCACAGCTTCCTGCAGGCTATGCCCTCGCTTCCGAAAATCCACAATACATTCCTGCAAGGTGAAAGGATCGCTCGGTCCCCAATCCGCAGAAGAATTAACCAATAAACGCTCGGTGGAATATTTTTCCAAAATATCGACCGCCCGACGCGGGCTGCACTTAGTCACGGGATAGAGCGTCATTCCTGCCCAGTATCCTGCATCCAAGACCCATTCTATGGTTTGCTCTTCCACATGATCTATCCAAATTCGGTCCGGGTTCACATTCATCCCAGCCAATACTTCGAGCACCGTTTTTGTTCCATGTGCTTTATCCGACAAATGAGGGGTGTGGATCAAAACCAGCTGGTCATGTTTCATGGCCAGCTCCACATGAGCTTCCAACCCGGCGATCTCATTGGGGGTGGATTTATGGAGCCCTGTTTCTCCGATCCCTAAGCAATTCGGTTTCTCTAAAAACTCGGGCATCTGACGGAGCACTTCATTGGTTAGTTCCACATTCTCTGCCTCTTTGGGATTCACTGCCACCCAGCAAAAATGACGGATACCAAACTCTGCTGCACGGGTAGGCTCAAATTCGGAGATTTGTGCAAAATAATCAATAAAGGTTTCAGGATGCCTACGGTCAAACCCTGCCCAAAAAGCCGGCTCACAAACCGCAACCACACCGGACATTGCCATCCGCTCGTAATCCTGAGCCGTACGAGCAATTGCATGATAATGGGGCTGAATAATCTGCATAACTGGGTCAGTTAATTTGTGAAAATTGTTCGAGAAGTTGGGATGTCCTATTGGGTTGAGGATGATCCTTTCTTGCCAAAGTAGTCATGGCACTTCTTAAAGCATCCAAACGCGGATCACTGCCAGATCCATCGGCTGATCTTTTCACGGCTTCATCATAACGATCGAGCAAGGCCGCAACTTCCAATAAGTCACGTCGTGCCTCAAGGTAGTATGTATCTAAGGTCTGCTTTGGAGTTAGCATAAAAAAACTGGGGTTGAAAGGGAAACGCAATCCAAGGGCACTTAGCTCGCAGGGATTAAAGAAGAGTGATGGTGCAGAATTTTTGGATCACCGGACTCATCCACCAAAAAAGAATACCTCGCCGGAAATTCTTGGCGGTCTGCACCTTCCCCATGGAAAAAGGTGTAAGTCCCAGTGTAGAGGACGATGTGGTTGGAGAACTCCTCTCTTTTTTTACCATCTTGATCAAAAGAAACACCGGCACCAGAACGGGAAGTAAAGCCGGTAAAATAATCTCGGATTCCATTTTCATCATCCACGGGCAAAGTAGCGAAGGTTGCCAATAAGCGGGCATTGGATGCGTATAGCGCACAGACTTGATCGACTTGGCCGGCGTTTACAAATTCATTCCATGTATCGGGTAATTGATTCATATTATATAGTATAGCGATATTAAGATACGAAAATGCTCAAATGCCGACAATCACATTAGAAATAGTGGAATAAAATTTTTATTCTACTTGAGGACTTTTTCCCAGTTTTCAGAATCAAAGCCTTGCAATCCAATCCCTTTACCAATCAAAACCGGTCTTTTGATAAGATTTCCGTTTTCATGCAAAAGATGGATTACTTCCTTGTTCGATAAATTGGGCAAACGATCTTTGATTTGCATAGACCGGTAATCCATGCCCGAGCTGTTAAATAACTTTCTAATGTTTCCTCCGTGAACCTCTAAAAGGAGATTTAACTCTTTGGGGGAAGGAGGCTGTTCACGGATAGGGATTCGATCATAAGAAATCTGTTGGGCATCCATCCACTTGCGTGCTTTTATACAGCTTGAGCATTTTTCGTATTCGTAAAATTTGAATTTCATTGGTTATAAGATAGTGATCTTAAGTCTCTATTTACAAAAAACAACCTTCCCTGTTCTCCAATGAAGTCCTTCCTGCATCCGGCTAAAGTTATTTTCCTTAGTGTTTGGGCCCTGACTTGTTGCGAGAAACCGACACCTCCTGCCCCTCTTTCCAACTCAAATCAACCATCCTCCATGCAAGTTTTGCAAAAAACCTTAGACAACGGATTAACCGTTTACCTCAGTCCCAATTCCGAAGAGCCAAGATTCTATGCCGAAATCGTAACTCGGGCAGGAAGTAAGCATGATCCATCCACAAATACAGGTCTGGCTCATTACCTTGAGCACCTTCTCTTTAAAGGCACCCAAACTTTTGGAACCGAAAATTACGCTGCTGAATCTCCCCTCCTTACAAAGATTAGTGATCTGTACGAAAAAAGAGCATCGGAGAGGAATGAGTCCAAACGAGAAGAAATTTACAAAGAAATCAACGCTCTTTCCACCGAGGCTTCCAAATGGGCCATCCCGAATGAGATGGATCGAGTGTACGGTGACATGGGTGCCAAAGGCTTAAATGCTCATACCTGGCACGAGGAAACTGTTTACAAAGTAGATTTGCCATCCAATCGTTTGGAACATTGGGCAAAAATAGAAAGCGAACGATTTGCCGAACCGGTGTTCCGACTTTTTCACACTGAGCTCGAAACGGTATACGAAGAAAAAAACCGAGCCATTGATAATAAGCACCGCTTAATTTATCGGGCGGTCAACAATCTGCTTTTTAAAGTCCACCCATACGGACAGCAGTCTACCCTTGGCACCGTCGATCATCTGAAAAATCCATCCATCTATGCCATTGAGGATTTTTATTCCACTCACTATGTCCCTGAAAACATGGCCATCTGCTTATCCGGAGATTTAGATCCGGATGTAACCTTTGATACCATCGAAAAATATTTTTCGGTCTGGAAAAACCCAAACGGTCTTCGCCCCGAACCCGAGTGGGAAGAAGCCCCTTTGAATGGTCGTGAATTTGTACAGGTTGAGTATCTGGGGGAGGAACAGGTTGTCATCGCTTTTCGTACCGCTCCCAGACACCATCAAGATTACGCTGCTCTACGACTGATTGATATGGTCCTGGATAATTCAGTAGCTGGCCTGATCAATCTCGACTTAGTCGATAAACAAAAAGTTCGATCCGCGGGTTGCTATCCTCAAAACATGAATGATTACGGGGCACACTTCCTCTACGGAATACCCAAAAAGGATCAAACCTTGGAACAGGTGGAAGCCTTGCTTCTCGAACAAGTCGACCGAATCAAAAAGGGAGATTTTGATCCCTGGATTCTCAAGGCTGTGATTAATGACTTCAAGAAACGGCAAAAGGAAAATTACGAGCGCAACGATAAGCGTGTGGAACTCCTCCGGGATACTTTCTTGGCCTTTGTGGATTGGGAAGTAACTCTCAACGAAATTTCTGATCTTGAAAAGATAACCAAGGAAGATGTCATCCGGGTTGCTCAAAAATATTACAACAAAGATTATGTGGTCGGTTTTCGAGTGGACGCCCAGCACGACCTCCCCTCCATCGAGAAACCGCCGATTGATCCTTTGTCGATCGATCCCAACAAGGAATCTACCTTTATGCAGCAGGTTCAGGAATTACCTTTTGATCCACTGCTTCCCAAGTTTTTAAAAGAAGAAAAAGATTTCACCCTTCATCAAATCTCCTCAGATGTGCAGTTAATTCACGCATTTAATCCACTCAACGATCTTTTTAATTTAGAAGTTAGGATGGAAATGGGCTTTGACCACCAACCCCTTCTTTCTTTTGCCAAGAGGATGCTGGATCGGGCAGGTGCAGGATCGATGAATTCTGAAGATCTCAAAGTAGAGTGGTATAGACTTGGCACTGACTTCGCCTTTGGTATCCAGGAGCACTTTGCAAACTTTTCCATCAATGGATTAGATGAAAACTTTCAGGCGTCCATCGGATTATGTGAAGATCATTTTTTGCACCCCCATTCTTCCGATGAGGTTTGGAATGAAACCAAAGGGATCATCCTTTCCGAACGGGATGATGAGCAAAAAGATCCCAACGCTCTTTCTCATGCACTGGCACATTTTCATAGATACGGAGCAGGTTCGAGATATTTAAAACGGGCTTCAGATGATGAACTTAATCAGTCTACCGTCGCATCCCTTTCCGAAATCCTAAAACAAACGGTTTCATCTCCCCGCACGGTTTTATATTTCGGCCCCCGATCTCCTGAAGAAGTGGTCTCCTTGCTAAAAGAATCATTCATTGGAATGAAGCCCAACAACCAGCCTACCTCTGTGAAACCAGATCGATCGATTAATCCTTCAGCTAATCAAGTTTTCTTCCTGCACAAAGAAATGGCACAAGCCCAGGTACGCTTAGAATTTTCATCCGGTTTACTGGATGAATCTATCACACCCTCTGTCCAGATTTTTAACGAGTATTTTGGCGGCGGTATGGCTGGACTGGTTTTTCAGGAACTTCGAGAAGCCAGAGCTCTTGCATATTCTGCCTGGGCCAGGTTCTTTACACCAACCCGCCAGAATGAGGAAAATGTGTTGGTTGGTTCCATTGGTTGCCAGGCCGACAAAACCTTGGATGCTGTCCATGCATTCCTTTCTTTACTCAAGGATATGCCCCTAAGTACAAACCGGTGGTCGTCCGCTCAAACCTCTCTTCTCAGCACCTACAGGACCAACCCGATTGCATCCCGTGCCATCCCTGGTTTTGTCTACGATGTGGATGCTTTGGGTCTCAAGATGGATCCACGGGAATCTCGTTATCAAAAATTAGAGGAAGCAAATATGAAAGAGTTCGAGAATTTTTACTCTGAAAAGATTCAGTCCCGGCCGATCCTCTTTTCCATTGTTGGGGATTCTACTAAAATTGACCAAAGCGAACTCGAGAAACTAGGCACGCTTACCCGCGTAGAAGCGAAGGATTTATTTCGGAGGTAAAGAGGCTCCTAGATTTTTATTGAGCCCCTCTCGGTTGCTCTGGCATTTTTCCATCCGCGGGTGGGTACATTCGCACATCATCGGTTTCAGCCATGTCTTGCACTGGAGTTATGGGGGGGACTGAATCCACTACTGTATCGGTTTTTTCACCAATGCTTGGTAAATTCAGTACTTTGCGGAAGAAGTTAAACACTTTGGCACATTCTGTGTTTTTTTGCTCAGGAGTGTTTAACTTGAGCATTAATTTCTCACTCTTACCTGTGGCCAGGTCTGTCATAAAGCAGTTACAACTTGATTGGCTCTTGGCACCCGTAGGAAATTCGGTCACATCTATCATTCCAATAGGCCGGCTTCCCATTTCATCATCGATGAGTTCCATTCTCAAGGATACACGATTTTTTTCGAAATTAAACATTCTTAGAGTGCTTACTCTTTGCGGAATGTCTTGGTTTAGCATCGTAGCCATTCCGGCACGCAAGGAATTTACAATTTCAACTGCACGATTCATGGGGTCTGTAAAATCATTGTAATAATAAGAATTGTAGCAATCGAATTGTGGTGAGAATGTTCTTCCCCAGAGATTACAAATTTAAAGTTAAACTTGGTATCAATTTAATTATCATTCACGCGGTTCCATTTAGATATGCAAACAAAAGCTCAAGAATCTAATCTTCCGTTAAAAGAATATAAATTTACATTCAGGCTGGATAACCGAGCTACAGTATCAACCAGATATTTTTTAGCCTACGACGCCAGGGACGCCCTTCATATTTTCTCTCAAACAATGGTCAAAACCCTTTTTAAAAGTTCTGTTACACAAGGGCAGGAATCCATTTTAGCTAAAGAAATCTTGGTGAAATACGACCCAACTTCTTCGGGAAACAGCGGGGTTTCCCCACTAGAAATATCTTCTTCTGAAGAAATTGTACCTGAACTAAAAAAACAAATGGACGAGTTTGATCAGCGCTTTGAACTAATTAAGCTGGAGGAATACAATCGATGGGCTAAAAAATGGTACTCACTCAAAATTCCTTTGGAAGAGGTTTTCGAAAATAAATGATTCGATTGATCCCCGTCATCAATTTTATTCTTGGGAGAAAGGAAGGGATATCAGAATTGACGCTCTTTGTTCTCTATAATATATCTTTTCGCTTGCTTGCGGGTCGGTAGCTCAATCGGTAGAGCAGTGGCCTTTTAAGCCATTGGTTCCGGGTTCGAGTCCCGGCCGGCCTACCAAGCGACTTGTTTCGCACCCCAAGCATTCTCAACCACTCGTGTCAAATCCGGAGGCGAGCACACGGATCGATTGCCAATCTAGTTTACCGGTTCCGAGTGTAGGGATCTTTTCCACGACTACAAATACCTTGGGAATCCAAAGGTTCGGGATCCCTTTATCCCTGAGTTTGAGCTTAAGATCTTTTGAATTTATATGAAAAGTACTCATCACAATGAGTCTTTCGCCTTTTTGCTCATCCTGGACCGCACAAACAACCAAGTTTGGCTGTTCCTCAGTGGGCTGATTGAGCATGGCTAATATTTCTTCCTCCACTTTAGCGTGCGGAACCATTTCACCCCCAATTTTTGAAAACCTGGACGCCCTCCCCTCAATCCACAGAAACCCATCCTCATCCAATCTACCCATGTCTCCAGTTCGGAACCAACCGTCTGCGCCTAGGACTTCTTTGGATAAGACTTCGTCTTCCCAATAACCACTGAATATATTGGGCCCCCTGAAACAGAGCACCCCACCCTCCTGTCGATTGGTTTCATTCCCACTGTCAGGATCGATGGTTTTACATTCTATTCCCTGCAGCAATCGTCCGACCGAACCCTCTCTTTTCTGGTGACCAGGTAAATTAAACGAAATAGCTGGAGAAGTCTCTGTCAGACCGTACCCTTCAAGGTATTCGCATCCTACCTTATTCTCCCATTGAACGCTGAATCCTGGAGGGCTTTTTTCGGCTCCACTGACAACATATTTCACGCTCAATAAATCGTCTTCTTTGGCTAAATTTAAATAACCCCGTAAAAAGGTTGGGGTACCTAGAAGGATTTCAACCTTTTGTTCCCGTATAGCTTTCAAACTTAATTTACTATCCAAGGGGCTTGGGGTGCAAACAAGTGCCATACCGCGTAAGGTTGAAAAAATCATTCCCACACATAGCCCAAAACTATGGAAAAAAGGCAAATTGAGGAGAACCTTGGTATCTTCCTCAAATAAATGTAAGGAAAGCATTTGTTCGCAATTAGCGAGGATATTGCAGTGGCTTAAAGGTACTCCTTTAGGTTTACCAGAACTTCCGCTGGTAAAAAGTAATACCGCCGTTTTGCTTCCTCCAATTCTTGGAATATCAAACCTGGAGTGCACCCATTTAGGTAAAATAAGAACCATCATATAAGTGAAGAAAATTACGACTCTTTTTTGGATGAAATCCTTGAGAATTTGATCAACCAGGATGCATTCTTTTGGCCAGGGAAATTCGGGGAATTTTTGAATGATTGGTGTCGCCGTGATCACCACTTTTAAACTCGTTCTTTGAATAATTTCTTTGTTTATCTGATTTCCCAATGTGAAGTTTAGATGAACGGGTATACGGTCGCTCAGAAAGAGAGCCAGGTTAGATAAAATCCCGCCAAAACCTGCGGGAAGAACAACCCCAACCCGCTTTTCTGGTCCAAGCCTTCGTTTAAGGAAAGAGCTGAAGAGTAAAGAAAGTGTTAAAGTCATTCCACGACTCAATTTTTTGGGGACAGGGAGCCCATAATCACAAATAAATTCCTTAAAGGGACCATTCCTTAAGGAATCAAAAAGTTTACTAGCCAGATGACTATTAAGTGAAGAAGACACATTGAAACCCTAGGGTAAATGAATGAGCATTGCCAACCTCTATAGAAAAGAGTTCGGAGTCGGGTTCCTACCTTTCAAGAGCTTGTTAACTATCCCTTGCACCCTTGTGCGTGAAGTACTATTTATAACAATGCACCAGTTATATAAATATGGGTAATAATAATATTTTGATCTACGACACCACGCTGAGGGATGGTTCCCAGGCGGAAGGAGTATCGTTTACGGTGGCATCCAAGCTACGGGTAGCCCAAAAGCTCGATCAGTTTGGAGTCGATTATATCGAAGGAGGATGGCCCGGGAGCAATCCCCGGGATATGGCTTTTTTTGAACAAGCGGTTGATTTAAACCTTTCCCATGCAAAGATAGCCGCATTTGGTTCGACCCGCCGAGCCAACACCCCCGTTGAAGAAGATGCTCAGGTTAAATTACTCCTCGATGCGAACACCCCTGTTGTAACCATTTTTGGAAAATCATGGCTCTTACATGTGACAGATGTACTCAGGACAACCCCGGAAGAAAATCTTCAAATGATCGAAGATACCGTTCGTTATCTCAAAGAAATGGGTAAAGAAGTGGTCTATGATGCTGAACACTTTTTTGACGGATTTGAAGATAACCCAGAATATGCCCTATCCTCCTTGGAGGCAGCCGCTCGTGGAGGGGCAGACTTCTTAACTCTTTGTGAAACGAATGGGGGGAAATTAGTTACCCCGTTCCACTCGGCCACAAAAACGGTGGTGGAACGCTTTCCTGAATCCAAAATCGGAGTCCATTGCCATAACGATGCCGGGGTGGGTGTTGCCGTAAGCCTGACAGGCGTGGAAGCTGGTGCGGTCATGATTCAAGGCACCATGAATGGCTATGGAGAGAGAAACGGAAATGCCAACCTGACCACAATTATTCCAAACCTAGAATTAAAAATGGAGAGGAAAACAAATTGTGGAATAAATCTATCGAAGCTCAGAGACCTCTCTTTGTTTATTGACGACTCCACGAACCTCAGGCCAGACATTCGTGCCCCTTATGTTGGGGCAGCTTCCTTTGCACACAAGGGTGGCGTCCATGCGGATGCCGCATCTAAGTCCACCCGCAGCTACGAACATATTGATCCGGCCACGGTAGGAAATCGCACCCGTGTATTGGTTTCCGACATGTCCGGGCGAAGCAGCATCATGCTCAAAGCCAAAGAGATGGGTATGGATGTGGACGGCAGGTCACCAGAGATGAAATCATTTCTTGAGGAGCTGAAATCCTTGGAATTCAAGGGGTACGAATTTGAATCTGCTGATGCTTCTTTTGACCTCCTTCTCCGCAGATTTTTACGGGGAGAAGAACCAGCTTTTGAGGTTCTGCGTTTCCATGTTGGGGTAGAAGGATCGAGCCATGAGGATAATGTTATCTCCGAGGCCACGGTGAAATTGAAGGTCAGAGATGAGGTGCGTCACATCGTGGCAGAAGGCAATGGCCCAGTTTCTGCATTGGATCATGCCTTACGCAAAGCACTGGAAAAGGATTTTCCTTACATTGCTCAGGTAAAATTAGTCGACTTCAAGGTTCGTATTCTTGAAAGCAACCAAGGTACGGACGCAATTACCCGGGTACATGTAGAATCCACCGATGGGACCGCAACCTGGGGAACTGTTGGGGTCAGTGATAATATGATTACTGCGAGTTGGGAAGCTCTCGTGGACTCGGTTACCTATAAAATCCTACTCGAATCAGATTCAACAACCTAGCTCAGCAACCTAGGTCCGGTTGGTTTCCACACATTCGCATCAGTACAGCGAAACCATATCTCTGTTGGGATACCTAAATTGGCAGCCAAATGCCCAGGTCCCGAATCATTCCCAAGGTATTGATCTGCCCGGGTTAGAAGTTGGTTTTTTAATTCTACCACGGTCTTTGGTTCCACAATATGGACACGTGAGTTTTGGCTTATTTTATGTAGGCTTAGCTTATCTTTCAAATCCTGGTCTGCTTCACCAAAAGAAAAAATAACTTCCCGGTCCGGTCTAGATTCAAGCCAATCCTGAGCTCGGGAAAGAAAATCCACCATCGGTAAATTTTTATTCAATCCACCGCTTCCGGGATGAATCCAATAGGTGCGATCTTGCCCATTCCAATGATCACCGAGAATTGGGTCAGTCATATAATTTGCGGGCAATTCCCAACCCAGTTTTCGACAAGCCTGCATCAAAAAACTATCCCCTGCCTGTGGTCTTGGATCGATGACATAACTTTGCTTTGCACCAGCCTCTTCCATTTCCTCCTTCCACTTTTTATCGTTCCAAAAACTGACCACGGCTGCATCTACTATGTTGGGTGGAGGTTTTCCATTGAGCTCATCGATATCCAATGGCTCGATCCAACTCCATTTGGAATCTAATAATTTCAAATAATGACTCCTCCCATACAAGCGAACGGAGTGCCCCCTTTGATAGGCAAGTTTCACCAGGGGAAGGGTCAAAATAAAATCACCTAACCCACCTCCACGCAAAAATACTACGGGAATCTTCACCCTGAAGGGCTTTGGGTTGATGAGTTTATAGAAATAAAGAATGCTTCTTAAGCAGGCTTTACTTTCTGTTCGATGAAAGAACGGACCGCACCCGAGTCTACGCCAATTTTGTATTTTTGTGGAGTTTGATCGAGCAAGGCTTCCAAAACGGGAGAAGTTGGTTTGCTTAATCCAGCGTCCTCGAAAACCTGAGGGAATTTAGCTGGGTGAGCGGTTGCTAAAATGACAGCCTTATCAGAACTGGATAAATTTTTGAATGCACAGGCCGTATGAGGGTCAACCAAGTATTGATGTTCTACCCAAATCTTTTTGATTAATTCAGGAATCTCCGCGTCTGAAGTGGAAGAACTGGAAAACCCTGAGATAGAAAAGTCTTCAAAGGCATATCTTCCTTCGGAACGAAATTTTTTCATTACCTCATTTACCCGTTCTGCATTTCCATCAAAAAAATAAAAAAGAAGACGCTCAAAATTCGATGCCACTTGGATATCCATGGATGGAGCCAAGCTCGGGCTCACTTCTCCTAACAAATAATTTCCTGAATCAAAAAGGCGATGGAGCACATCATTCTGATTGGTTGCCACTCGAAAGCCTCCCATCTTAATTCCCATCTTGGTAAGTAACCAGCCAGCAAAAACATTTCCAAAATTGCCAGTGGGGACAACAAATTGAGTGTCCTGACGATCTTTAGGGGAAAGCCTTAACCATGCATATAAATAATAAACCGATTGAGCGAGGATTCTTGCGAGGTTAATTGAATTGACCGCAGAAAGACCTATTGATTCGCGAAAGGAAAGATCGCCAAATAATTCCTTCACTGTTTTTTGGGCATCATCAAAGGTTCCCTCAATCGCCAGGGGAAAAACATTATCAGCCCCAGTACAGGTCATCTGCCTTTCCTGCAAAGGTGAGACCTTCCCATCTGGGTAAAGTATAAATACGGTGACTCCAGTCTTTCCTAGCAGACCTGAGATGGCAGCAGCACCGGTATCCCCAGAAGTAGCCCCTAACACACAAAGTTCACGACCCGTTCTCTTGATTTGCAGTTCGTATAAATTGCCCAGCAGTTGAAGAGCAAAATCCTTAAACGCCAAGGTGGGACCATGAAAGAGCTCCAAGACCTGCCAGTTTTCACTCAGAGGGACTAGTGGAGCAATTTCCGAATGCGAAAAGTTTGAATAAGCTTTGAAAATGGCATCGCGAAGATCTGAATCCTCCAAATCCGTAGCGAAATATTTAAAAAATTCATAGCAGAGCTCTGGGTAAGACAAGGTAGTCCATGTGTCCAACTGACCTGAAAGATCAGGAAAAGACTCGGGCAGGTATAGCCCGCCATCGGGAGCTAAGCCTTGAGAAACCGCTTCCGAGAAGCGGACCGGTTCGGCACCTCCACGCGTACTGAGGTACTGCATATGCATGAGAATCCGACCTTACTTACCCAAACCAAATGCCTGGTGAGCCACCCGGGTAGCTTCATCTCCACTATCTGGTTCAACGGCAACAGATATCTTGATCTCAGAAGTACTGATCATAAGCATATTGATTCCGGCATTAGCAAGCGCATCAAAAAAGGTCGCCGCTACTCCCGAATGGGAACGCATGCCCACTCCAACGACGGAAACTTTGACAATGTTTGTGCTTTTACCAAGCTTGCCCCCATTTCCATCAGCAAAATGTTCCTTAAGTGCTTTTTCCGCACGGAAAGCATCTTCCGAAGGAACCGTGAAGGAAAGATTGGCAAGGCCTTGTCGGCCAACATTTTGAATGATCATATCCACGATCACACCCGCATCCGCCATTACTTTGAAGACTGCAGCGGCGGCACCTGGACGGTCGGGCAGTTCGGTCACACTGATGCGTACTTGATTCTTGTCTGTGGCTACGCCGCTAACGAGCATATCCTCTAAGGATTTTACTTTCTTTTTTACCATGGTTCCGGATTTTTTGGAAAAACTGGATCGTACTTCAAATGGAATGTCATGTTTCTGGGCAAACTCAACCGCTCTTGTCTGCATCACTTTAGATCCGCTGCTGGCGAGTTCGAGCATTTCCTCGTAATTGATCTCTGTGATCTTACGGGCATCTGGAACAATGCGGGGATCGGCGGTGTAAACACCTTCGACATCCGTGTATATTTGACAGGCTTTCGCATTTAAAGAGCCAGCCAATGCAATCGCACTAAGATCGGAACCACCCCGGCCAAAAGTGGTGACATCGCCCTTCTCATTAACTCCCTGAAATCCGGCTACCACCACCACATTGCCAGCACGGATCTGTTTGCGTAAGTCCCCGCCCTGAACCTCCCGGATGCGTGACTTAGCATGCAATCCTTCGGTGACAATACCCACTTGCCAACCAGTCCTGGAAACGGCTGGCACATCGATGGCATGGAGGGCCATGCAGAGAAGAGCAATGGTTTCCTGCTCTCCACAGGTCATAAGCATATCAAGTTCCCGCTCGGAGGGATTTTTCTGAATGGCCTTGGCCCGTTCAATCAACTGGTTGGTTACCCCCGCACGGGCAGAGACCACCACCAATACACCACTGCCTGCATCGACCGTGGCTTTGACCCGACGGGCCACTTTCTTAATCCGGTCCACATCGGCGACTGAGGTGCCGCCATACTTTTGTACCACCACATTCATTTTAGGAAATTCCGTTGGGATCAAACATTCGAAAAAGCACGGGCTCGTCCATAACTCCAGGAAGATCTTTTAATTTTTCCAATACCTGGGCGATGGAGTGCTCATTGGTCTGGTGAGTCGTCAAAATCAAGCTGGCCGGTTGGTCATTTTCATGGGGGGTCTGAGAGACTGTCGCCAGACTGATCCCGTGACCGGCCATACATTCCGCCACCTTGGCCAACTGCCCAGGGCGGTCATCCACCGACAGTCGCAGGTAGAAGCGACCCTCAATTTCTTCGGGAGATGCGGGTGAGCATTCCTCAGGGGAGACATGACGAAGTTTAGGAGAAGAAGAGATTCCTTTCATCCCCTTAACCACATCAACGATGTCAGAAATTACTGAACTTGCAGTGGGGTCCTGTCCGGCACCACGACCGGTAAGAACGACGGTGCCTACAACCGACCCGCTTAGGCAGACTCCATTATGCACCCCATCGGTGCGGGCAATGGTTTCTTCCAGGGGTATCAAGGCGGGATGCACCGCGACGGAGACATGATTATTGGAAAAGTTTCTGCGGATTACACCGATCAGTTTAATCCGACAACCCAGGTTGTCGGCTGCCTTTAAATCCTCGTTGGAGATTCTCCGGATGCCTTCCACCGTCACCTCGTTTAAATTGACCCAAATTCCATGGGCGAGGTAAGCAAGAATGACTGCTTTATGGGCCGCATCCACACCGTCGAGGTCAAGGGCCTCATCCGCTTCTACATAACCGAGCGAACGGGCATCCCCGAGCACTTCGTCGAAACTGGCCCCTTCTTTTTCCATCCGGGTAAGGATGTAATTAGATGTGCCGTTGAGAATCCCATAGATCAGAGGAAATTCATTGGTGACCAGGCTTTCCCGAAGCACCTTGATAATGGGAATTCCCCCGGCCACGCTCGCTTCAAACCCATAGGTAACCCCAGCCTTTTCAGCAGCCTGAAAAAGCTCCTCTCCATGCTCACAAATCAATGCTTTGTTGGCGGTTACCACCGATTTCCCCAGGGCAAAAGCCCGCAGAGTCAGGGCTCTTGCTTCTTCCACCCCGCCAATTAATTCACAGATCAGATCAATTTCCGGGTCTTCCACAATTTCCTGGGAATTGGTGGTCAACTGCCCGGGGCAAATCTCAACCGCACGCTCTTTGGAAAGCGACTTGACCGATGCCCGAACCGGAAGCAATTCGGCCCCAAGAATCTTTGGCCAAAAAGCAGAATTCTCCAGGAGGTGCTTCCATGTGCCCTGCCCCACGGTACCGAGCCCAAGAATGCCTATGCGGATTGCCGGGGGAGAACTGGGAGGATCAACGCTCATTTTCTCAGCGGTTACGGTTTTTCTTTTTTTCAAAACGGCTCTCCGTGCCCGCACGCAAGCGGGCAAGATTGGACCGGTGTCTCCATACAATCCAACCCATAACCACAAAAGCTAAAATCGTTTGCCCAGCCGCACCTTGCTCACTCGCAGAAAAAACCAAGGAACAAACGGGTAGGCTAAGTCCAAAAGCAATCGATGCGACCGCCACATATTTGGTGAGATAAAAAGTGAGCAGCCATACAAACAGACCAACCAATAAACAGGCAGGCATGACAGCCAGTAAGCCTCCCATGGCAGTGGCTACCCCTTTTCCTCCGCGAAACCCGGTAAAGATCGGATAAGTATGCCCAAGGACTGCAGCAGGGAGTCCCCATAAGCCCAAAGTCAGATCCCCAGAAAAAGAAAACAAAGGAAACTGAAACCAACAAACAGCGAATACACCTTTAAGGAAATCGAGTACAAAGACGGTATATCCCATCGGCTTTCCCAAAGTGCGTAAAACATTGGTGGCACCGGGGTTTCCACTCCCAACAGAAAAAATATCCACCCCTGCCCGCTTGGCAACAATCACAGCCCAGGGAATTGAACCAATTAAATATCCAATGATTAAAACGGCTATAGTTTCGATCGAGAACATCTTGTAAAAGACTTAGCGAGCCTAGTTCTGCCTGGATACCCTGGCTTCCTGAATATCAGAATGCGATACAAGCTTTTCCAAAACCTCTGCAGATGGTTCATTATCCAACTCCAGGATGGTCAAGGCAGACTCCGAACCCTCAGAACGGCTCAGGGACATGTTCGCTATGTTTACCCCAAACTCCCCAAGAATCGTACCCACTTTACCGACAATGCCGGGTTTATCCAAGTTGCGCACCACTAGTAAAGTATCGACTGGACGGGCTTCGATCGATTCTCCATCCACTTCCACAATTCTGGGATCCGCATTTTTACCGATGATGGTTCCGCGAACAGATTGTTCTTTTCCATCTGCATCTATGGTTCGCACCTCAATCAATTCATTATAATCAACCGAGGAGGAAGAGGTTGTAGTTTCGACCTTAATGCCCATCGCTTTGATTTTATAGGGGGCATTGACATCATTAACACCCTCATCCCCGGCAATCCCCTTAAGCCAGCCTTTTTGAACAGCTCTTGTTAGAGGAATTGTATCAAATTCAGCCATTCCTCCCCAGTAGGTGATATGCAAAGACTGAACCGTCTTTTGACATGCCTGACGGGCGAAAGCACCCAACCGCATGCATAGCTCCAGGTAAGGTTTTAGGGTAACTAAGTCCTTGGGATCAATCGAAGGCATATTGATTGCATTTCGTATACGCCCGCCCTGCAAGACCTCTGCGATTGCTTCAGCGATTTCCACCCCAACACTTTCCTGGGCTTCTTCGGTGGATGCACCCAAGTGGGGGGTTAAGGTTAAATTTTCTAAGGAACGGAATTCATGATCCTCCGGAAGAGGCTCTTGCTCATACACATCGAGCCCGGCAGCGGCCACTTTTCCGCTCTTCAGAGCCTCGATCAGGGCAGATTCTTTAATAATTCCCCCACGGGCACAGTTAAATACACGCACCCCATCTTTCATTTTGGCAAACGCAGCCTCATCCACCATGCCCTTGGTCTCTGCAGTCATCGGCATATGGACGGTGAGGTAGTCGGCTTGGGAAAAAGCTCCATCCAAATCCACTTTTTCAACCTCGAGCTCTTTCGCTCTTTCATCCGTTAAATAAGGATCATAAGCAATCACCGTCATCTCAAAGGCTTGGGCACGCTTGGCAACTTCCGCCCCGATTCTACCCATTCCAAGAACGGCCAAGGTCTTATTTCTTAATTCCGAGCCTTTGAGAAGTTTTCGCTCCCATTTGCCTTCCCTCATCCCGCTTGCTCCCCGAACAATGGGTCTGGTTCCACAAAGCATGTGGGTGAAAGTTAGCTCAGCCGTGGCAATGGTATTTCCTCCAGGAGTGTTCATGACGATTACTCCACGCTCGGTGGCCGCATCGATATCAATGTTGTCCACCCCAACACCTGCACGACCCACGGCCTTTAGCAAAGGAGCTGCTTCCATGACATCGCGGGAGATTTGAGTATCACTCCGTACGATAATCGCAGAAGCATCTTTTGCATGCTGAATCACCTCTTCTGGTGATGAACCATAGGCTTCAACAACAGTAAAACCGTCCTGCTTTTTAAGAAATTCCACTCCGAGTGGAGAGATACGATCCGCGACAAGAATCTTCATAGGGTGGTAAATAATAAAAGGGAAAAAAATAGACTAAGTCATTCGGGTTATTTGGCAACGCGTAAAGGAAGATGATGATTTCGGGCTTTCCCCGCTCGCCAGTCGATGTCATGTTTACATCCCCATGTTTGAGAGTCTAACTGATAAATTAAGCGGCGTTCTTCGATCGATTGGAGGCAAAAGTAAACTCACGGAAGACAATATTGCCGAAGCACTTACCGAAGTGCGGAAAGCTCTTCTTTCCGCTGATGTACATTTCCGGGTCGCCCGAGAGTTTATCGATGATGTCAAGGCGAGCTGCCTTGGGCAGGATGTGCTCAAAGCTGTCTCTCCTGGGCAACAAGTCGTAAAAATCATTAACGACAAATTGGTCCAGCTTCTCGGAGAAGGAAATTCGGAGTTAAAAGAAGATCGCCCCCTGCGAGTACTCATGGTCGGTCTTCATGGTGCCGGCAAGACCACCACCTCCGCAAAACTTGCCAAGCACCTCTCTAAAAGTGGTAGAAAACCCATGTTGGTGGCCTGTGATGTCTACCGACCTGCTGCCATTGACCAGTTGGAGTTTTTGGCCAAACAAGAAAATTTCACATTCTATGCAGACCGTGGAAACCAGAATGTCCCTGCCATCGCCAGGGCGGGATGGGAAAACTCCAAGACTCAAGGTTCGGATCTTGTAATTTTTGATACCGCTGGGCGCTTACAAATCGATGATCAATTGGTATCTGAGCTTGAGGATCTCAAGCGTGAGATCGAGCCACACGAAATTTTGCTGGTTGCAGATTCCGCACTTGGCCAGGAAGCCGTTAATGTAGCCAAAACTTTTAATGATAGGCTAGGATTAACCGGAATCATCTTAACGAAGACAGATGGCGACGCCCGTGGAGGGGCTGCCCTTTCGATGAAGAAAGTAACCGGTGCACCCATAAAATTTATGGGCACAGGCGAGAAGATCGATGAGTTTGAAACCTTTCACCCAGACCGGCTTGCCTCTCGAATTCTGGGCATGGGAGATGTGGTATCCCTAGTTGAAAAAGCTCAGGAGCATTTCGATGAGGAAGAATCAGCCCGCATGGCTGAAAAAATGCTCAAAGCCGAATTTGATTTCGAGGATTTCCTCTCTCAAATGAAGCAAATGAAAAAACTCGGATCGATGGGTTCGATTGCAAAAATGCTACCTGGTATGGGAAATGTACAGGTTGGGGACAAAGAAGAAGCTGCCCTGGGGCGGCACGAAGCCATTATCCTTTCCATGACCAAACAGGAGAGAAAGTTCCCAAGAATCATTGGTGGTTCCCGTAGAAAACGGATTGCCGATGGGGCTGGAGTACAAATTCGGGATGTCAATTTACTGATCAAACAATTTTCCCAAATGCAGAAAATGATGAGAAAAATGAAAGGCGGTAAAATGAAACAATTAATGAATGCATTTGGAGGTGGTGGCGGAATGCCCGACCTCGATGGCATGGACCCCAAACAATTGGCTAGACTTGCCAAGCAGTTTAAGTAGTCAGTGACAGACTTAATTTTCTTTTAAGACGGAGAAAACCTGTTCGATTTTTTTGGTATTTTTAACACCGGGTTCAGACTCTACCCCGCTGTTGATATCTACTCCATAGGGTTGATTTTGAAGGATGGCTTCCTCCAGGTTATCTGGACCCAACCCACCAGCTAATACCCAGAAATTTTCCGGAAATTCTTTTTTCAAATTTGAAAACCTTCTCCAATCTGCTGTTTGTCCTGTACCTCCAAAGGATTTCTCTGAGTAGGCATCAATGAGAAAGGTTCTCGCTTCTTCGAGGTAGTTATACGGGAACTCATCCGAAGGCTTCAATTTGGGAGCCAACCAAAGGTTTTCTTTGCCAACAAGGTCAGACCATTTCTTGACAACTTCTTTGGGAAGATCCATAGGAAAGTGAAATTGATATTTTTCAAACCCCAACGAAATGAATTCTTCAATTAATTTCTGATTCGGAGCAACGGCCACGGCAACTCTGATGCATCCTTTAAAATCGATCTGCCCAGAGAGATTACGATATTGTTCGATAGATAAATTCCTGGGGGATTGCGGGTGAAAAATAAAACCCAAAGCATCTGCACCTAAATCTACACAATGCTGGGCAACGATGGGCTCGGTGATCCCGCAGAATTTAACCAGTTTAGGTCGCATCAGGATTTGGTAAAATAGGCAACGAGCGACTTGCACAAACCATCCAAGCTCGGATGAGAAGATTCCAATCCAACCGTAAGCTCGTTTTCCTCCAATGTCTTGGTAGTCTGTGGACCAAAACTGCAAAACACTGGGATAACGGCATCCTGTTCAAAAACAATATCTTCCGATTGTTCTACATAGGAGAGTGCGGTGGAGGAACTTGTGAAAACGATGGCATCGGCTCCCTCTTTTTGGAACCTCACAAAATCCGGGGCTTCCAGCACATCGGCAAAATCTGTCTGGTAAACCGGCAATGTATCCACAATCGCTCGCCCCACCCCTTCCAGCATATCCACCATAATTTCTCGGTTTCGATTACCACTTACGACTAAAACATTGGCACTATCCAGACTGTCTGAGGCAACTAATTCCTTGGCTAAACTTTCAGCAGTAGAATCTTTCGCTACCAATTCAACATCCAAGTTATATTGCCTGAAAACTTCTGCTGTAGAATCCCCCACGCAAGCAATTCTCATTGGCCCAAAGCTTCGGATATCCGGAAATGCTCGGAAAAATATTTTCATGAATTCACGGGCTCCATTCGCACTTGTGAAAACAGCCCATTCATAACTGGCGATACCCGCAAACACCTCGGCGATCAATTTACGATCTTCGGACGGCTGGATTTGGATCAGAGGAAGATCCAGTACCTCCGCTCCCAGATTTTCAAGAGCTGCACGCATTCTACTTTTTTGTCCAGATGCACGGGTAAGGGCGATTCTTCTGCCTAAGAGTGGTTTTTGCTCAAACCAGGTGGCGGTACGGGACAATCCAATCGAATTCCCTACAAATATAATCGCGGGTGCAAGGAAGTTATTTTCTTTTGCCTGGTCAACCAAATCTCCCAAAGGTGCGAGCAATTTTTTTTGCATGGGAAGAGTGCCATGGGAAACGATGGCGGCTGGCTTGTCTGCAGGTAATCCTCCTTCGATTAACTTTCCTACAATCTCCTCCAGCTTACTCATTCCCATGTAAATACATAGGGTCCCACCAACCTCGGAAAATTTCGCAAAGTTTACCCGTAAAGACTCTTTGGCGACATCCTCATGCCCAGTAAGAAATGAAATCGAAGACCCAAAATCCCGATGAGATAATGGGATACCCGCATAGGCTGCACAGGCCAGGGCAGCCGTGACCCCAGGCACTACTTCGTAAGGCACACCCTCTTTATCTAGGGCGAGCATTTCCTCGGCACACCGTCCAAAAACAAAAGGATCTCCGCCCTTTAATCGTACCACTTTCAGACCATCCTGGGCTTTTTCTACCAGGATTTTACAGATATCCGACTGATCCATGGTGTGCCGCCCCGGACTTTTTCCCACATCAATTTTTTCACAGTCGGTGGGTGCCCAATCATGCAACCTTCGATTGGCCAGATGGTCATACACTAACACATCGCAAGATTCTATTAAATCACGAGCTCTTAAAGTGATTAAATTTGGATCTCCAGGGCCCGCACCCACAAGATAAACAATTCCTTGATTTACTTCTTTTTTGTCCATTCGATTAATTCACTTAACCAGCTTTCCTGCTCACTCATATCAATCTTCAAACTTCTAATTCCGCAAACTTCATGGAAAAAATGGAGAGTGCCTTGCTTTTTAGAAAAATGGGCTCCTAAGGCGACCTGACATCCACCACCAAAAGCAGCTAACACCGATCTTTCAATTAAAACAGCTTCCTCGGTTTCTTGATCATTGATCGGAATAAATAAAGGTTTATCTTCTGCCCTTGCTTGAATGGCAATCGCTCCCTGCCCAGGAGCCGGCACCATCTGATCGAAATTCAAACAGGTAAAGGTCACGCCATCAAATGCATCAATATGTAAGCGATTCAATCCAGCAGCAGCGAGCAAGGTTGCTTCTGCTTCCCCGCTTTGAGCAATTTTTTGTAAACGGGTTTCTACATTGCCACGAAACTCGATCCACTTGGCATGAGGAAAAATCAAGCTTGCCTGGGCACGCCTACGAGGACTGCCACTAGCAATTTTTTCGGGCACCGAAACGCCTTCTTTTACCACCAAAATATCTGCTGGGTTTTCCCGAGGTAAAAAAGCCACAAGATCCAAGCCAGCAGGCATATCGGTGGGCATGTCTTTTGCACTATGTACAGCAAGGTCAGCCCGACCATCCAGCAAAGCCAATTCAAGCTCTTTGGTAAATAGTCCCTTCCCTCCCGTCTTTTCCAAAGACCATTCCGATTGACGGTCGCCCGTAGTAACCATCGGAAGAAGAACCACATCTCGGCCAAGCTTACCAGTTATACGCTCTGCAACAAGCTCGGCCTGTTTAAGAGCAAGTGGACTGCGCCGGGTAGCTAAGACTAAGGGCTTATTCGCCATAGGCTTTAAACTGCCAAGAAGACCAAAGGAGCTGGGCTATCCAAGAAAACCCAACAATGTGAAATAAGATTAGGAATAGGAGGCCTGGGCACCCTTGATGTTTTTCTTAGGTATCCAAGGCATCACCGCACGTAAACTTCTTCCGGTAACCTCGATTGGATGATTTTCACCCTCTTCAAGCAATTTATTATAATTGGGGAGTCCAGCCTGGTGCTCTTTGATCCATTCCTTAGCGAATTTTCCGCTTTGGATTTCTTTGAGGATGGATTTCATCGCTTTCTTAACATTGGCATTCACAACCCTTGGTCCACGGGTAATATCTCCATACTTTGCAGTTTCCGAGATAGAGAATCTCATGCCTGCAATTCCAGACTCAATCATAAGATCCACAATAAGTTTGAGCTCATGCAGACACTCAAAGTAAGCCATTTCAGGAGCATAACCTGCTTCCACAAGGGTCTCGAAACCGGCCTGAACAAGTGCAGATGCACCCCCACAGAGAACGGCTTGCTCTCCAAATAAATCGGTTTCAGTTTCTTCCTTGAAAGTGGTTTCCAAAATACCTGCTTTGGCACCTCCAACCCCCGCAGCCCAAGCGAGAGCAATTTCTTTAGAATCCTTAGCCGAACCTTTAAGAACCGCAAAAAGGGCAGGAACTCCCTTACCCTCCTTGAATTGGGAGCGAACCAAATGTCCGGGGCCCTTGGGTGCGACCATGATTACACTAACCCCACTGGGAGGCGTAATTAAACCAAAATGGATGGCGAAACCGTGGGTGAATAAAAGAGTCTTGCCCTTGGTTAGATTCGGTTTGATTTCATTCTCGTAAACTTCTGCCTGTTTCATGTCTGGCACCCCAATCATGATGACATCCGCTTTTTGAACGGCCTCGGCTACTTCAAAGACTTCAAAACCATGACGCTTTGCCACTCGGATGGACTTACTGCCTTTATAAAGACCGATAATCACATTCAATCCACTTTCCTTCAGATTGAGGGCATGGGCGTGTCCTTGGGAGCCGTAACCAATGACGGCAAGCGTTTTCTTTTTCAGAGGAGTTATTTTGGCCTCTTTGTGCGTGTATACTTTCGCAGGCATTATGCTATTTTGGGGTTACTAGGTTAATAGTTTCCGATTTTAAAATTAATTTTCGTTGAGCCCTCTTCTGAGGGATACAACTCCAGTTCGTGCCAACTCGGACACACCGAAAGACTCCAGGAGATTGAGGAAGGCCTTAATTTTATTTTCATTGCCAGTCGCCTCGATGATAAGACTGGTTGGAGCCACATCGATAATCTTGCCCCGAAAAACATCGCAGATCTGGGTTATTTCAGGACGAGTTTTCGAATCGGCATCCACTTTCAGTAAAACAAGTTCTCGCCCAACGGCCTCATCCCCATGGTAATTTTCGACCTGGATCACATCGACCAGTTTATCCAGTTGTTTGATGCATTGATCCAAGGCTTTTTCATCGCCATTGAGCGTAGCAGTGATACGGGAACGACCATCTGTATGAGTTGGCGCAACATTAAGAGTGTCAATGTTGAAACCACGACCGCTAAAAAGTCCAGCAATTCGGGCAAGTACCCCGAATTTATTTTCAACTAGTACGGATATAACGTGACGCATGACAGTTTGAGTGGAAAAATGGTGGACGGCACAGGACTCGAACCTGTGACCTACTGGGTGTAAACCAGTCGCTCTAACCAACTGAGCTAGCCGTCCTTAATTTAAAGTAAAGAAACAAACTAAGCATCCCATCCAATGTGGCAAGCGTGAATCATTCGCTTGCACCAACTTCAACCCGAATCGTTTTTGGTCCCAGGATAGGCTTGGGCGAAGCTTGGAACTTTTCCGGCGAAGAACTAGATTGAAAAGAAGAGGATAAAGATTGTTCGGATCCGCTTCTTTTTTGGGAAGTAGAACCGGAACTAGTTATCTTTTTCGGCCCCATCCAATAATTGCTATTCCCAGCGGGAATTGGTTGCCCTCTTTTCGATGGCAGACCAGAACCTTGAATGGGGCTCTGTTTTAGGGCATCGGTCGTACCTGCAGCACCAGCTCGCTGGACAGGAAAACCGGGTTCCCTGGGGCGATCTCGGCGAAACTGATAACGGTTAATATCTTGGAGGGACATATTATTCACCTTATCCATCCATTCATCCACTCGATCATTCAATCGAGTATAATAAGCATCCCTAAATTCAACCGCATTGACCGCCGGATCACGCTTGGAAAGATTTTGGTTGGTAGCCCGTTTGAAATTTTCCTGGGCAATCTGATCATTCAAAGGCGTTTCAATCTCAATTTGAGTGGTGGTAAACCTCTCTCTCCCCAAGATTTTGGCATTCCCCATGGGAAACCTTTTCCCACCAAATGGGGAGAAATGAGAAGGCCACTCCTCGACTGATATTCTGCGGGAAGAGGATGGACTCAGCCGATTGAATTTGGAGGCCCGCCCACTCAGGGAACTCATCTTACCGTCCAACCTTTGAACTCTTTTAGTAAAATCGTTGGCTTTCTGCTGAGCAGAACTATCCAGAATCCCCCCAAAAAACATCAGACAAAAGATGCAGGAAATCCTCGACTTTACCGAACGGCTCATGAATAAAACATATACAATTGTCTCCATCCCGCATCAAGATTGAACCCTTAAATAAATGAAAGCTTACTTATCCTTACTGCAAAGATTAATCGACGAGGGAGTCTATCGTAGCGACCGCACTGGTACGGGCACATGGTCTGTTTTTGGCGAGCAGGTAAGATTCAGCCTCCACGATGGGTTTCCGCTCCTGACTACAAAAAAACTTCATCTTCGGTCGATCATCCATGAATTACTTTGGTTTTTGAAAGGAGACACCAATGTGGCCTATCTTCAGGAAAATAAAGTTTCTATCTGGGACGAGTGGGCCGATGAAAAGGGTGACCTCGGGCGGGTATACGGAGCCCAGTGGACGGACTGGAAAAAATCGGATGGCAGCGGCTCGGTCAATCAAATCGATGAAGTGATTCGATCTATTCGGGAAAACCCGGACAGCCGTAGACATCTCGTTTGTGCCTGGAACCCGGGGGAATTGCACCTCATGGCCCTCCCCCCTTGTCATGCTCTGTTTCAATTTTATGTGGCAGATGGAAAATTAAGCTGCCAGCTCTACCAACGCAGTGCCGACCTCTTTTTAGGGGTTCCCTTCAATATTGCTTCCTACGCTCTGCTTACCATGATGATTGCCAAAATCTGCAACCTCCAGGCTCACGAGTTTGTTCATACCTTTGGTGATCTACACCTCTATTCCAATCACCGTGAACAAGCAGATCTGCAACTTTCCCGCGAACCCCGACCCAAGCCAAGGATGATTATTCATGGGGAACAAAAAGAAATTACAGACTTTAAATTTGAGGATTTTGAACTCGTGGATTACGACCCTCATCCAGGGATCAAAGCCCCCATTGCCGTATGAGTCTGGTCCATCCTTACAAAGCCATAGTTGCGGTTGCTGAAGATGGCGTGATTGGTCGAGGAGGAGACCTGCCTTGGCGGCTTTCAGAGGATCTCAAGTGGTTTAAAAAGATCACATTAGGGCATACCATTCTCATGGGTAGAAAAACCTGGGAATCTCTTCCAGGAGCCTTGCCCGGCAGGCAAAACTGGGTCCTGAGCCGCACCGCGGAACCGCAGGAAGGTATGTCCGTTTTCCGATCAATGGACGAAGTGAAGCAGGCACTCATCCCAACTCAAACCTTGTTTATCATTGGGGGTGGTGAAATCTACTCGATGGCACTCCCTCTATGCCATGAATTGTACATCAGTGAAGTCAGGCAAAAAGTACCGGACGGGGATGCATTTTTTCCAAAGTTTAAGGATCAATTCCGGCCAGAAGAAGTACTGGATGATAATCCAGAGTTTCTCCTCCGCAGGTGGGTTCGTTTCTAGGATAAAATTGGGTTTAAATTTTTAAGTCAAACGGGAGGAAAGTTTCCTCCTCATCCTGACCAACCTTGATTTGTGCCCACAAGCGATAATTCCCAGGCGCTGGGGATTTAAAACTGAAAGAGAGAGGCCCCATTCTACTGTCCTCCTTGGATTTAGGCGGTTCGTATTCAAGAGGATGTAAATGAGCAAATCCAGCTGTATTTGGCTCGAAGGCAACGAGGTGGGCAAAAGCACCCATCACCGGCTTTAGGGGCAGGTCATTCCCATTTTTATCCAAGGCAGAAAAAGTAAGGAGCCAGTCATCATTAGAACCTTCTACAATCGATGCGTCCAAAAGGAAATCACGGTCCCCCTTTACTACTATCAATGGGGTTTCGGATGATTGGATGACTCCGGACTCACCCGGGACCTTGAATTGAGCAGCGAGTAAAACTCTTCGGGGGCTGCGAAGAGGAATTAAATCTAAGTAGACCTTATATTCCCCGGCCTTATTGGGGGTAAGCGTAAATCGCCAAATACCATTAAACAGGGGATCAGGCTCAGGGTGAAGATGTTGATAATCATCCATCGTAGGATCAATGGCCAAGAGATGAATTCTTTTTGTATGACTCAGGGCCACATCTTCTTTCCCCAAAGGAGATCCATCCGCCTGTTTGATATTCATCTCGAACCGGCAAGGCTTACCAATCTCTAAAGGGTCCAATGGGCGGAAGTCCAGGCTCATAGGCCACCGTCGGATCGATAAATCCACAAAACCATCATCACCCGGTCCACAGTAATCTAATTCCCCTTCGAGGTTGTAAGTCTCTTCGTGGAGGAAATCACATTGCTCCACAGGTAAGGAGCGAACCACAAAATAAATAACAACAAACGGAATGGATAAAAGCAGGGGAGCAAACTTAGTGGCAAAAAAGGGTTTCATCAATGAATCAACCTTCTACGCCTTCAGGCAACCTTGCCAAAAAGTCTTCAGCAGACCATTGACTGCCAGGAAACTGATAGATGATTTGCCTTTTCGAATTTATAATCATCGTCCTCATGGTATGGTCCAGGGGAAGATCATCTACATTTTTGCGAAATATACCGAACTGACGGGTGAGATCGTCAATGACTGGTTTACTGGCTGTCCCTAAACGAAAATTAGCTTCGTCTAGGCTGTAAGCCCTGGCATAGGATTTCAGCACCCCTGGGGTATCAAAGTCAGGATCCAGAGTCACGGAAAGGAAGCGAACATGTGGAACTTTCGTTTTTTGGGCCAGGTTTTGAAGTTTCTTCATCCTCATGGTGGAAGCAGGGCACATTTCTGCAATTGAACAGCGGGTAAAGATAAAATTCAGTACGGTCACCGACCCATCAAAATAGTCAGTGGTCAGGATTTGACCATCCTGGTCGTAAAGAGCAAAGGGAGGCAAGGTATCCCCGACCGAACGAATCATGCTATCTCCCAAGCTTAGGGTATCTCTGCGAAGAAGCCGGTTTACATTATTGACCCGAATTCTTTCGGCACGATCATCCGGCCAAACTCGGGTTAAAAAATAACTCTCACCTTCCTGAGGACTGAAGGTCAATTTTGCAGTAGCTCGGAATGTTTCCTTAAAAGACAGTAGATTGAGATCACCTGGTTGGACGCTGAAGGACTTTTCGAATCCCGAGAACGCCCCCCAGTCTTTGTAAAGTCCTTTTCCGCATCCGAGAATTTCCGTCTGCACCCGACTGTTGTTAACATCTAGCCGAATAACTTTCGCCCGGACTTCCTCGCTTTTGAGGGAAGTTTTGATCCCATTGCTTTGCGAACGCTGATCGCATGAAACGAAGAAAAACAAGGTTGTAAGAAGAACCTGTACTCGAATTAAATTCACGATGTCTTATTATTGCAACCAATGCCTGCAAGCAATTTCAATTCCCTAAATTGTGGAAGATTTTCTAAGTTTTAGAGGTTTGCTACTAAGAGTTCATCCGGCACGCAAAACAGCCTAAGTTAACGAAACTGCACCTAATTATTAGCTCAGCTTTCAATCAATAATAATGTAGCTATCACCTTGCTTGCTTTTGTTTGCCAAATCATAATTGCATTATTAGAAATTCTACTGACGTGAGTCTAGGAAAACCCATACCCGCAAAGCCCCACCCCGGCTCGCTTTCAAGTTCGCCGGGTTTTTCTGTGCATGGGATGTACGAACTAACCAAGCCCCGGTTAAGTTTGATGTCTGTTTTCACTGCCTCCCTCGGCTACCTCGTTCGTGAACCCCTGCAGGCAGATTGGTCTATTTTTATTTGTCTTACCTTGGGGACGGCTCTTGCTGCAGCTGGAGCTGCTGCCCTGAATCAATGGATGGAAAAAAATGAAGACGCCCAAATGGCCCGCACTGCGTCACGCCCCCTCCCTGCTGGTTTGGTATCTCCTCAATTCGCTGTCGTTTTCGGAATCATCCTTTCTTCCATCGGACTCTACATTTTATGGGTTGGAACCAACCCTTGGGCCACCACTCTAACTCTTGCAACCCTTGTGGTTTACCTCCTGCTCTACACTCCAATGAAAAAACGGAGTCCGTATGCCACTGAAGTTGGGGCAATCTCTGGGGCTCTTCCTCCCCTGATTGGGTGGGTTGCGGCAGAAGGCTCCCCAACCACCTATGGTTGGATTCTTTTCGGCATTCTTTTTACCTGGCAACTCCCTCACTTTATGGCCATCGCTTGGAATTTCCGTGAAGATTATTCCAAAGGCGGATTTAAACTCCACCAACTAGGCGAGCCAGATGGCCGTGCCCTCGCCCGCAAGAGCCTTTTCTATTCCGTTCTTTTAACCGTTTTTGTATTCTCCCCTTACTTTATACCCCTTCAACAATCCATACCTGGCACCTTCTATCTTGCCTCTGCACTATTTCTCTCTCTTTATCTTCTCATTCCTGCCTTAAGGTTTTTAACTTCAGCCAACCGAGATCAATCTGCGAAAAAACTTTTCTTTGTTACCATCATCTATTTACCCCTCCTGTTTGCCGCCCTTGTGATTGACAGATATCTCTAACTTTAACATGACCTCGATTCTATCCAAGCTCATCTCCCTCAGGCACCTCACGCTTGGTGCCCTCCTCATGCTCGCTGGTGGTTGCTCCCGCATTGACCACAAACAGTCTGCCCTCGATCCCAAAGGATTGGTTTCACAAAACCAGTATGATGTTTTCATGCTCTCCGTCTGGATCACGATCTTTCTATTCTGTGCGGTGGGTGGATGCTTACTTTATGTCCTTTGGAGATACCGTGCCAAAACTGCTGAAGAAGCAAAGGAAATCCCTCCTCAATCCCATGGTAACTCCATGATTGAGACTGGTCTTATCATCGCCTCTGCAATTATTCTGGTTATCCTCGCTGTTCCTACTCTTCAGGGCATCGTCTTATTGAATCGGGTGCCAGATGCCAACGATGCTGAAACCCTTGAAAAACTTGGTCTGGATCGCAGCCAAATTGACGGTGCAATTACCGTGAATGTTACAGGCAAACGATTCTTTTGGGTTTTTGAATACCCACAATACGGAATTGTCACTGCCAATGAGTTAATCTTCCCAGCATCGAAAGCGGTTCGTATTAACCTTCGTACCGAAGATGTGATTCATAGCTTCTGGGTTCCCAAACTTGCTGGAAAAATGGACCTTATGCCCGGTCAGGAAAACTTCATGTGGTTTATTGCAGATCAAAGTAAAATCATCGGAGACGCGGATGCAGCCACGGCCATGCCCTCCGTTCATGATGGCGAGATGCGTGCCCAGGTATTTGCCAAACAAAAGTTTACCGACGAGTTTGAACCGGTCGGCGGACTTTTCTACGGGCAATGTGCTGAATATTGCGGAAATTCTCACGCCTACATGTCCTTCCGTGCCTTGGCTCAAACGGATGAAGACTTTGATCAGTGGGTGAAACGTTTTCAAAACGCCCAGAATCCCAACCTTCAAACCAAAGCATTTGATCCTCAGTCTACCTACAAAAAGGGAGATATTATATCCTTCGCAGACCCCAAGCTTGGCTCAGGTGCCAACCGTGAATACCGTTCCATTCGTAATACAACCCCTGGTCAATCTCCGCAACTCAACCCTGGTGCCTGGGAAAAAGCTCATTCGGATGATTATGAAATTGGCAAACAACTTTTTGGCTCATTGCAGTGCGTCCAATGCCATGCGGTGAATCGTACCGGGTTAGGAGCAAAAGGACCAAATCTTACTCTTTACGGTCTTCGTACCTCCTTAGCTGCTGGGTGGATGCGTAATGATGAAGAAAGCCTCCGTAAATGGCTAAAAAATTCCAACGAAATCAAGTACGGAAACCTCATGTGGAACGGTGAGGGTGTCGATGACCGTCACCCACTACGTAACCTCGAAGAGGACGATGTTAAGGTCAACCAGTTAATTGCTTACCTCCTCGGACAATCCTAACTTTTAAAACACAACTGAAAGAACCCATATACTGCCATGGCTACCGAATCTATTAAGTATGTCGCCCCAGATACCGAAAATAAGGTAAAGACTAAGGTCTTCCCCAGACCAGG
>CAXBQX010000007.1:0-61464 GCA_963978365.1 uncultured Opitutales bacterium
ATGGTAACGGTAATGGTACCACCCGACCCATTAAGCGGGCCACCGCTGACCAAGGAGGAGGTGGTGTCCCCATAGCTCTCCCCAATCATAAATGGATGGCTGCCGGATATTCCAGAATCGGAGAATTGATAGGTCGCCCCTCGGTAGAGAGGCAGAGTCGTAAAATCAGGCGTTTGCCCGTTCCCATCAGTAAAAGTAAAAAACGGTGCGGAAAACCCACCACCGCTCACAGTAAAGTTGGCATCGGCTGAAAGGGAGGAATGAGAAAAACCAAGACCTATACAGAAAAGAAAAAAGCACACAAACCGAGATGGGTGTGATCTTCTGATGATTTTGGAAACGATATTCAAATTAAAAAAATTTTCGCAAATTAGAATATTACTTTTCGTTAAGCTTAAATAAAGCTAATTGATTTATAATTTATATCAACTAATCAATACAACCATAATTCGTAATTGTTGATAGAGGCCTTTCATTGGCATTTTATTAAAAAATAGTACGGCAAAGTATGATTTTTAAATTACCGCAATTAAGAAGGGATACCTTTGCGGATCAGCAAAGCTAATCTACCTTGAAATCAATTCTGAGAAGGGCGTTCTTTATCTAAATGCTCACCGATTAAATCCCTCCCAAAATCGCCATCGAAATCGCGCCAAACCGCATGGATGTGGTTCCCCCCTTGGTTATCAAATTCGATCAGATAATCGCTGGTGATGATGCAAAAGTAGGAAATATAACCACGAGTAGAATCAACATAGGAAAATCGCAGGGTGGAGGGATCAAAAATTTTCTTACGATCATTAATTTGTTCAACAATTTCGGGCCGATATTTTTCCGCGAATAAAAGAAAGATTTGCTCAAGCCAATTTTGCTGACCTTCAGTAAGTTCAAGGAATGGAATTCCGGGCAGGTTTTCATAGCGCTCACGAGAGACCCGGGAAACGGCTTCCGGCCCATTACCTGAACCCAATTCCGCCTTTCGCTTCTGGCTATCAGAAAAGGAGTTAACCAACTCCAGACTTAGAGATTGCTCCTGCTTAAACAATTCCATCCCTGCATATTTTCCGTTGCTTACCCGCACTGGAGAGGCTCCCAAAAATGAGGGGGTTACGGAGAAGGCCTGACCATCCACCAATGTGCAATTCAAGGAGAGGTGGTGACCCTCCAAACGCCACCCCCAGGTGGAGTTGATCGAAGGCTTCCCAAAGATAGAAATAGAGTAGCGATGCATGGGGTTATCGGGTGCATTCAGATCTTTCCTGATTCCATGGATCAGCCGAAGGTTCTTGTACTCCAGATACCCACCCTCACTTAGGAGGAGTTCGACCATTTTTTTGACCAAGAGCCGTTGTTCTTTGGACAACTGATACAGAGGAACTCCGGTACGGCCCGACCAATTGGGGAAGAAATGCCAGTTTTCACGGGAAGGATCCGCAAAGGAATAAGTCAAAGGGGAGCCGTTTTGCTTTTCGCTGGAAGTCATCAGTTCCTCTGCCGTATGGGCCAGATCATAAGCGATCTTTTCGCTCCCAAGCGTGGCTTTCGTTGCTAAGAAAAAACCTACGCTCAAAATGAGAAGTGTTTGTTTGCCCCAAAATAACATATTTTCTTTTGTTTCGTGTCTTAAAATGCTCAGCGATTTGCTTTTAAGAATACCCAGTTGATCCCTTTGTGAATCAATCCAAGCACAATGATTATGCCCAGCAGGACAAGGTATGGTTTGAAACCATCTCTCCCATTAAGTAACGCTCCCAAAATGATGTGTATTTGGGGCAGATAGTAGAGTTTGTAAATAACAGCGATATACATCGCAGTGATCAGCAACTTCCTGATCCATTCTTCTCTTTTTTTCACCTTGGACATCTTTGTGGCATTTGTGTGTACATTTATCTCTGTAAAGGGGTATTTTTGTCAAGACCCCGAAAATATGGGTATCTCCATCACCACCTATCCGAAAAAAACCAATTAAAACAGGGGTGATAAACCAACCCCCCACCCTTTTTCAACCAGTGCCGAACAGCTCATTTTCAATCTGCCAATTGACAAGTTTAATGAAGGGGCCAATTAGGTAGATGTATGAAAAATTTCCTAGGGTTCTTTCTGTTTTTTGTCGCGGGACTGTCACCCAGTTTTGCTTTTGATATGTCCGGGCACGATTTATTCAGTCAGTTAAAGGACTACTACATCGAAAAAGGGATGACCGACCAGCAGCTCCTGAATGCAGGACGAGCTTACGGGTATGTGTGTGCTGTTTACGACTCCAACCGTGAAGAACTCACTATCCCTGAGGGTACCAAACCCACTCACCTGATCGCAGCTGTGTACAAGTTCCTGATCGACAACCCAAACCTGAGATATAAGAAGGCAAATGCTCTTGTATTGGAAGCCATCCTTCAAGCCTACCCCCAACAAAAAGAAGAATGATCTTGGAAAAATGACCCACTAACTTCGAATTTATCTAGGCGTAAAAAAGTGGGGCGACAGACCGGATTCGAACCGGCGACCCCTGGTACCACAAACCAGTGCTCTAACCAACTGAGCTACTATCGCCACAAAAGAAAACAAGAAATTAAGAATATGCTCTGAATCGTCAATGGGAAAGCTTGGCCTGAGCAATCCATCCTTATTGACCCTAAGCCTTACCTTGGGCATGATCATCCCTTTTTCATTACTGTTATGCTCCAAGCCGGAATCGTAGGACTGCCCAATGTGGGCAAAAGCACACTTTTTAACGCCCTGACCAAGACCCGCAAGGCGGAGGCAGCCAATTACCCGTTTTGCACCATTGATCCGAATGTAGGCGTGGTGCAGGTGCCGGACGCCCGTCTCACCCCGCTTGCAGAACTGGTCAAAACAACCACCTTAATTCCTGCTGCTATCGAGATGGTGGATATTGCCGGACTGGTTGAAGGTGCGAGTAAAGGGGAAGGTTTGGGAAATAAGTTTTTAGCGAATGTGCGAGAGGTGGATGCCATTGTCCATGTAGTGCGCTGCTTCGAGGATGAGGATGTGATTCATAATATGGGCAGGGTCGATCCGGTGGCGGATGCGGAAGTGATTATGACTGAACTGATCCTCGCCGATGCTGAATCGGTCGCCAGCCAGCTCCAAAAAAACCTCAAAAAAGCCCGGGGAAATGATAAGGATGCAGCAGCCAGTGTGGCTCTTCTTGAAAAACTCACCCCACACTTGGATGAGGGCAAACCAGCCAACCTACTCCCGATGGATGAGGATGAGACAGAGCGTTTAAAAACATTTCATCTCCTCAGCTCCAAGCCCATGCTCTATGCCTGCAACCTGAAAGAGGATGAAATTGCCGATCCTTCCACCAACCCCCGTTTCGTGGCTTTTCGCGAATGGGCAGCCTCCCAGCAGGATGCTGCCTGCTGTGCGATTTCTGCCAAGATGGAGGAAGAGCTCTCCGAGTTGGAGGAAGAAGAAGCCAAAGAATACCTCGAGGCTATGGGGGTATCTGACTCCGGGGTCACTTCTTTGATCCAGGCAACCTACGACTTACTTGGATTAGCGAGTTTTCTGACCGCGGGAGAGAAGGAAGCCCGGGCCTGGACCTTTCGCAAGGGCATGACCGCACCCCAGTGTGCCGGGGTCATCCATACCGATTTTGAGAAAAAATTCATTAAAGCAGAAGTGGTATCCTACGAGGACTTAATCTCTGCTGGAAGCATGGGTGCGGCACGCGAAGCTGGTAAACTACGTCTCGAAGGGAAGGAGTACATTTTTGCGGACGGGGATGTCGTCCTCTTCAAATGTAATGCCTAAAAGAACCCACTTCGGGTTGCCTGCTTTTCTCCTTCTCATATTCTGTATTTTGTGAAGTTTCACATCCCTGATTGGCCTAAGTTTATACCCACCGTGCTTTGCGTGGGTATCTTTTCGTGTGGGGACAATGCGGAGATCCAATCCTACACTGCACCCAACCATTACGAAGGCCCGGTAGTCGCCTGGCAACTCCCTGAACAATGGGGAGAAAATCCGGGCATGGGCGGAATTATGGCTGGATCCTTTCATGTAAAAACGAAGGAAGGCCCACAGGGGAGAATTGGGGTGATGCCTTTTCGGAAATCGGTGGAGACTACCAGTATTGTAAATATGTTTGCCCGGGAACTTGGTCATGCAGACTACAACGACACAACCCTAACAGGTCTACTAAAATCAAAGACCTTCTCGGGCCGGACATTTGAGCTCGCCCGCTTGGAAGATAAGACCGGTGAAGAGGACCCACCCAGAACTGCCTTGCTTGCGATCCACCGGCAAAACGAACAAACCTGGCTCTTTCCATTCATAGCCAACAGAGAATTGGTCAACCAGCAGTTAGATAATTTCTATGCTTTCCTCGGATCCACCACTCTGCGGGCCGGGAAAACCCCTGTTCGTGCAATCGCTCCATCTTTACCTCCCGCTCAAGCTCCAACTGCTTCCCACCAACCAACCTGGGAAGCTCCTGCTCATTGGGAACGCAAGGCTTCCACCCAGATGAGAATTGGAAACTATGCAGTAACCAATGATGCCGGGCAAACCCTTGATTTCTCCATCACTTCATTCCCCGGGCAGGTCGGTGGTATCCTTGCCAATGTGAACCGCTGGCTTGGGCAGGTGGGGATCGAACAAACGGATGAGGAGGGTCTCAAGCAGTACCTGAGCGACCGTACCGTCGATGAAAAACCTGCCAAGTTGGTACTGGCCGAGTCGGAGGATCAGGCATTGTATGCCGCCATCCTTTTTCACAAAGATAGATCATGGTTTCTCAAACTCATGGGCGACCGGGCACTCGCTCAGGCTGAAAAAGAAAACTTTCTTGGGTTGGTGGATTCCTTCTGCCTCGGAGATCACTAAAGAGAACGCTTTACCATGCCTCCAAAAAACAAAGGTCTATCCTCCCTGAGCGAACGCAGAAAAAGGTTTGGCTGGCTCATTCCCTTTGCCGACCTTCGTCTGACGCTGACTCTTCTCAGCTTATCGATGGTTCTCATTTTTGTAGCCACCCTCGAGCAGGTTCGGGTGGGTATACGGGGTGCTCAGGCAGAATTTTTTGAGTCGATGTATGGGATCTGGTATTACCCCACCCAGTTCTGGGGAGGAGAATACTTCGACTCCATCCCCATTCCCATTCCTGGTGGATACCTGTTGGGCGGATTGCTTATCCTCAACCTGCTTGCCGCATTTATTACCCGTTTTCAATGGACTGGAAAAAAGATGGGGATTCAATTCATTCACCTCGGCATCATTATGCTTTTGGTCGGGCAGCTCGCCACTCAGGCGATGCAGGAAGAGTCCCGCATGCAAATCGATAAGGGAGAATCGAAAAATTATCTCGAACGCTTCCACGGGGTGGAATTGGCTTTTATTGATGTGACCAACCCGGATACTGAGCAGGTGGTTGCCCTACCCCAGGATTTGCTCGAAGAGGGCGGGATTCACTACGCCCAAGATTTACCATTTAAGGTAAAGGTTTTGGATTTTGGACCAAACTGTGAATTTAACTCCCTGCCCCCAGCCCAGAAAATCTCCGGTCCCGCTAAAGGAGTAAACCGTGGGGTCATCCAAACCGCCAATCTTGAAATTCGCCCGAAACCAGAGGATTTTAGCAGTGAAGGGATGAATTTTGGATATGTGGTCTTTGAGTTATTTGACGGATCAGAAAGTCTGGGTACATGGGCAGCGATTTCCCACCCTGCGGGCAACCATTGGTGGGCTCAAATTAACCCAAAGATGGGGGACCTAGCTTTTCAACCCATCCGTACAAATGGGCGACTTTGGGGAGCTACCCTGCGCCCGCAAAGAGAATACCTGCCCTACTCCATCGAGTTGCTTGGAATCGCCAATGAATTTTACCAGGGCACTGATATCCCGTTTAATTTTGAGAGTGAGATTGTTTTAAGAATGGAAGAAAACCAGACCCGCAGAGCCCTGGTTTATATGAACACACCCCTTCGGCATGCTGGGAAAACATTCTACCAGTATCAAATGAACAAGGCGGCTGACTACACTGTGTTTCAAGTCGTACGCAACCCAAGTTGGCTGGTTCCTTACATCGCCTGTATCCTGGTATCGATTGGTTTGCTCTGGCAATTCAGTTTCCATTTACTGCGCTTTCTTACGAAATCCTCCAAGGCGGGCCTGGCATCCTCATGAACGAAGAAAAGAAGTCGAAAAAGCTCAAATTTCTGTCATGGGTGCTGATCCTCTGTGGGATCTACTTTGTATTTTTACCCAACCGATACACCCAGGCATCCCTGCTGGATTTCTTTAAATCTGAAAAGGATGGAAAGAAAGAGGTGATTAACCTCGATGCTTTTTCCCGTATACCTGTGCTGCGGGGCGGACGGGTAAAACCGATGGACAGTGTGGCCAGAAACACCCTGCTGGTTTTGCGAAACAAGCGCACTGCATTGGATGAAAATGATACCAAGGTACCTGCAATTCAGTGGCTCGCAGATGTATTATTCGCACCGGAACGGGCGGACGAACTTAAAACTTTCCTGATCGACCACGACCAGGTGCTTGGGGTGATCGGAAAAAAATTAGTGCAGGACGGGAAGCATTTTTCCTACCGTGACCTGGAACCTTTTATCGAGGAGATTGAGGCCAGTGCACAGGAAGCCGGAAAAGTAGAGCGCGAGTTCCGTAACTACTTCGAGCAAAACATCATTGAATTGTACCACGGACTGGTCCTGTACCGAAACCTCAAGACTACCCTTATTCCCCCTCCGCACGCCCCGTCCTCTGCTGTCCACGACCATGCAGAACTGGAACCACTTTTTTACGATTCCGAAAAGGATAAGGACCGGACGAGTGAGTATCAAAGGTTTCGCCAACTCACCGCAGATTTAATCAAGCACCCGGAAAAAATTGTGCTGGGAAACAAGGAGGCTCTTGGGCCCTTGATGTACTTCATCGATTACTACGCGAGATATAATTTGTATGCGGAGTTTTTCCCCCTTCCCCCAGAAACAGGTGAGTCTGGAGGGAAATGGAGAAAGATTGGGGAGTCGCTCGTGGGGACAGAGCCACTGGAATCCAAAGAAAAAGCATCCATCGACCCAACCCGTTTTATCGCTACTGTACAATCCCTGGTTCGCACGGAGGAAAAGGAACTGGTCGAAAACATTCAGAGCATTCGCGAGAACTTAAAATTAGACAGCACGGCTCTCTTTGCTGCCCAGTATGCGGAAGCGATCAAGTTGAGAAAAGGAATTGATCCGATCATCGAGGATTATGAGCAACTCGGAATCGCGTACCGAAACTCCGACGCCGTAACCTTCAATACTCTGGTTGAAAAAATCCGTAACCAGATTGATCAAAGAGCCCCAAGCGACACAGGAACCATCGCTTTTGAAAAAACTTACAATGGGTATGAGCCTTTCTATCGAAGTTCGATTGGATATATCTGGATTCTGGTCATCGCCTGCTCGTCGTGGTTGCTTGCTGGATACAGGAAGCCAGGCATTGGTACCAATGAAGCATCCAAAACCCTCCTCAATAGTGCCTACATCCTGACTGGATTGGTCTTACTTGCCCACACTTTTGGTCTGGCAGGCAGAATGTATATCGAAGGCAGACCACCGGTCACCAACCTCTACTCCTCTGCACTCTTTATCAGTTGGGGTGCCGTGCTTTTGTGCTTCCTGACCGAAAAATTCCTACGGTTAGGGATCGCATCTTCGATGGGCTCGTTGATCGGTTTTGGTGGATTGGTGGTTGCCCATAACCTGAGCATTGATTCTTCCCTCAATCCATCAGGAGATACGATGGAGATGATGCGTGCGGTGCTCGACTCCAACTTCTGGCTGGCCACTCATGTGGTGACTATAACCATTGGGTATTCCACTACTTTTCTGGCCGGATTCCTGGGGATTGCTTATGTATTTTCCCTACTCGTACGCTCTCTATTTAAAAGGGAAAATGATGGCAGAGAACTGAACAGTAAGTTGCTTTCGATGATCTTTGGAGTGACCTGTTTCTCCCTCTTTTTCAGCCTCGTGGGTACTGTTCTTGGCGGAATTTGGGCCGATCAATCCTGGGGAAGATTCTGGGGTTGGGATGCCAAGGAGAACGGTGCTTTATTGATTGTGATATGGAACGCAATCATCCTGCATGCCCGCTGGGCTGGGGTCGCTAAAATACGGGGTCTTTCTGCTCTGGCTATTTTTGGGAATGTGGTCACTGCGTGGTCCTGGTTTGGGACCAATATGCTCGGTGTGGGCCTGCATGCCTATGGTTTCATGGACAAGGCCTTCATGCCCCTGATGATTTTTATCGGTGCACAGGTTGCCGTGATTGGATTAGCTTATCTGCCTGCCCTCTTCGGTTTGCTTACTCGCAAGAAGGATATCCAAGTAATCTAACCCATCGTTGCCTAGATATTGAATTGATTCCCTTGGTTGGGTTATCGATCGTACCCAAGGGTGCGTGCTTTTTTATCTGCTGAATGCCATTGTTTTTCCCACAGAGAGTGCAGCTCATCACATCGCTTCGTATAACGATCGAATTCATTCTTAGATAAATCCCCTTCTTCATAAGCTGAATCGATTAGTTGGCGCAGGGTAACATCCTTGCGTGGGTGAACCACTGCCCGGGGTTGGTCCCTTCTAATCATAAGAAATTCTTTCTTCTTATAATTTTCAAGAAGCTCAGTTTCAGCGAGGTCTAAGAAAATTTCGATTCGCGAACCGTAGTTCTTTTCATACTCCTGGATTTTTTGAAAATCCCTATTGGATGAAGCGTAAGGATTGTTGTCGAGCATCCGGCAGCCTGAGAATAAACTCAGGAACCCAAGAAGAAAACTTACCCAATACTTCACTGGAACAGCCTAACCCAAAGAAAATAAGTTACTTCGATAAACGGGCCCGGGGCTTACGGTTTATGTGTGCACGGACGATTGCAAGCACCTCCTCTGCAGGACGCCCAAAGCAGCAGGGAAAAGGCAGGGGTTGATCATCCAGGTTTCTAGCCAAACGGGCATCCTTTTTTAACTCCACCGAGAGGAGCTTTTTACCGGCAAACTCAACCAAGTGAAAATCTACGATCTCATGGTGATCAATCCAAAGGTTACGGAACCAACCGCGCAAAGAATACCCACGTTCATCGATCTTTAAACGGGACCATTCACATATCTGATCCAGCAAACTGAGCAGACAACAGAGACCAGTCAAGAGAGTACCTGCCCAGCTTACAACGGGGCCAAATCGGTTCACCACCGCAAAAAAAGCTGCAACCACCAGTAAAAAAAGAGTAAAACATGCCTGTCTCCACCCAATCGGCTTTACCACCACATATTTTCTCTTTTGGTTCTTCCTCACTCTACCTCACCACGAAGGAAGCCCATACAAAAGATGGATTAAAGCGGGCGCAGGGTCGGGAACAAAATCGTATCCCGTATATTGGCCGCTTTGGTTAAGAAAATGACCAAGCGATCAATCCCCATACCCATCCCACCAGCCGGAGGCATACCATGTTCCAGGGCAAGAAGGAAGTCATCATCCAATTCCTGGGTTTCCTCACCCACCTGCTTCAAAAAGGCTTCTCTTTGAACAGCTGGATCATTTTGCTCGGAATAAGCCGGTGCAATTTCCTGACCGTTGATACAAAGCTCAAACACATCAATGGTGGATGGGTCGCTTTGTGTGATTTTGGCTAGGGGGCAAAGTTCTTTGGGTATATGGGTTACAAAAGTGGGTTGCACGAGGGTATGCTCAATGACTTTTTCAAACACATCGTTGGTCACTTCAAAGTCTTCCAGTTCGGGATCTACATCAATGCCCATCTCCTTGGTTTTGGACAACTTCTCATCTTTGGGTAACTCAAACCAGTCTTCCCTGCCAACCGCTTCAATGATCAAATCCTTGTACTTCGCTTCCCTCCAATTTCCGGAGAGATCAATCACATCCCCTTCAGGTCTTTCAATCTGTAGAGAACCCAGGGCACGCTCTGCAACCTGCTGGATCAAGGACCGGGTGAGTTCCATCATACCCCGGTAATCTGAATATGCCTGATAGGCTTCCAGCATGGTGAACTCTGGGTTGTGACGACGGGAAAGCCCCTCATTGCGAAAGACCCGACCAACTTCAAATACCCGGTCAAACCCGCCCACAAGCATACGCTTCAGATGAAGTTCCAATGCGATGCGTAAATTAAAGTCGCAGTCCAATGCATTAAAGTGGGTACGGAACGGACGGGCGGCCGCCCCTCCGGAGACCGACTGGAGCATGGGAGTTTCCACCTCAATAAAATCACGCGACCACATAAACTCCCGGATTTCACGAATGATTTGACTGCGTGCCTTAAAGCGCTCGCGAGATTCATCATTCACAATCAAGTCGAGGTAGCGCTGGCGGTAAATTTGATCACTATCACTGAGCCCATGCCACTTTTCTGGCAATGGACGAAGGGCTTTGGAAACCAACCGGTATTCCTTTGCCCGAACGGTGACCTCTCCGGTCTTGGTTCGAAAAAGAGGTCCACGAACACCAATGAAATCGCCAAGGTCTAATTTTTTGAAAGTGGCATATTCATCCTCCCCAATTTCATCCTTGCGCACATAGGCCTGGATTTTGCCTTCACGGTCAAGCAGCTTCAAAAAGGCGGCTTTGCCCATCAAACGAAAAGCAACGATCCGGCCAGCTACCGAAACTTCAGGTCCGCTCTCCTCCTCTTCGCTTAGGAGACCAATCGCTTCACTGGATGCGTGGGTTTGCTCCCAGTTTGCAAGGAATGGGTTTTGCCCATTCTCACATAAACCACTCAGTTTGGCCTGGCGGACTGCCACTTGGTCGCTTCCGTCCAACTGCTCTTGTTGGGCGGGTTTTTTCTTATCTTCTTCGCTCATTACAAAAGATAACCAACATGACACCTCGCCAACCAACTGACAATGGAAATTGCCCGATGGAGAAGCAAACCTTACGCAGGTACTTTCGCTAAAACCGGACGGAACCCGAGGTTGCGGAATCGATGGTTTAAGGAATTGGTGGATCGGGAGGAAGACTGACACTCGATGGCAGATTTCATGTATGCCCCACCCCGACTGATCCGAAACTCATCCTGCTCGGTGTTATTCAAAAGTGTATTCACAAAGGAATTCCCCACCCATTCACGGACATTGCCATACATATCGTAAAGACCCCAAGGGTTAGGTTTCTTTAAACCAACTGGATGCATTCTTTTCTGACTGTTCCCACGAAACCATCCGTGTTCTGATAGTTCATGTGCCTGACTACCAAAATAGTAATCGGTAAGTGTGCCTGCCCTACATGAGTACTCCCACTCGACTTCGGTAGGTAACCGGAACTCATACTTATCGGGCAACCTCCCTTCACTTTTAGTAAGGATGGTGAGAGCTTTGCAAAAGGATACCGCATCCAACCAGGATACATTATTTACCGGTAAACCATGAACACTCTCTCGGATAGAGGGGTCATAATGGCTAGGATTATTCCCCATTATCCTCGAATATAAATCCTGAGTAATCAGGAGTCTGGACATCCAGAAACCATTTTTAAACCGCACCAATTTCGTTTCTTCCGAATAAGGAACTTTAAGGGAAATCTCTCCTGGGGGAATCCATGAAAATTCTCCGGCATTATCATCCTTATATAAATCCCCTGGGCTATATATCTCGGTTGGTTCAGTGACAACCTCGACCCTTGTGGCAAACGGATGCCTAGTGGGATAACTTGTCTTGGCCGGTGGTTCGGCATCCACCCTTTGATCCAAATCCAAACGCTTAAACGGAGCTATTTTTTTGAATAAGGATTTGGGAGTAACTGGAAGCGGTTCTTTCCAACGGGCAAGTTGAGATTCACGAGACTTTTCCCAAAAGCCCCATAAAATTTTTCCGTGGTCGACCACCTCATCCTCGCTGTCCACCAACTCAGTTTTGGTGGAAGCTGGGGCATCCATCTTTTCAAAAACGGCTTCCAGTGCCTTATCCATCCAATTTTCTTCGCTAAGAAAGATGGATTGGAACTGTTGCAAACAAAGGGCAAGTCCAGCAGGAAGCGTGGTTTCCTCAACAAACACTGTAAGGATTTCCTTGTTTTCACTTAGGGCATAGCCAACCTCGCTCCTGACATACCTGGAGTCCACCGATCGTGGCGAAATAAATACGATAAAAAGAGACGAGCCTTTGATTGCGTTGGCTATTTCTTCGACCCATTCACCTGCAGGCTTAATCCCCTCATCATACCAGATATTAGCCCCCCTTTGGTGGAGTTTACGCATAGCATTAAAAACAGCTACTTTATCAGCATGAGCGTAGCTTACGAAAGAATAGGGTCCTTCCCCCGAATAGGCATCGAAGGGAGCAGATAAACCAATTGACTGAGTATGTGACTTCATCGAGCCAAAGTTTAATAGCCTTTTCGCTGCAGAATATAAACCGGATAAGAACCAAAGTCTTTAGCGAGTTCAAGGTTACCCGCATATTCAAAATCAAAGTCTCCGTAGCAATAAGAAATGAGAGCCGCGACCGTTTCAGACACAAAAACCGACCCTGGTAAAACAATCGGCTCAATCCGGGCAGCCTGATTTACATGACGGCCAAAAAAGTTTCTCTTTTTCAGGAGCGGATCAAATTCTTCGTAAACAGGGCCCGCATGCATGGATATACGCACATCGAGCTTCCCAGAATCCGAAAGCTCAGGCCATTGCCCATTGCCAAAAAAATCTCTCATCCCCATCGCTAGTTTGAGGGCATCGTTAAGGTCATCAAAAACGGCAAAAAAACTATCCCCCCAACTATTCACAAACTCAGGCTTGCAATTCAGTTCCTGCATCATTTTAGCGACTCCACCATGAAAGACCTCCACAAATTGAGGAGTCAATTCCTCCTGTACCCGGGAGAAGGCTTCCACATCCGCAAAAAGCATGGTTTTAACGGATCGGAGAGCTGTGACGGTATCTCCAAAGCTCTTAACAAAAATAGGCTTGGTGTCGCCACGAGGGATTGGAGGTTCCTCGATTTGATCAAGCAATTCAAGCACCTCGTTGGCATTAATGATCATCGGTTCCTGAAAAGTTTCCTTCCAGGATTTCGCAACTTCTGCTGTGCCCCCTTCCTGCCCTTCTTTTCCATCCCAAAAAAGGAGGAGGTTCGGAATCTCATCCAAACCCCTGCTACGCATCGCAGAAAAACCAAGCATTACATCGTTACAAAATGAAAACAGCGTGTCGTCTCCATAATACCCCTCGTTGGTGACGTAGTGGACAGAGGTGGCATCGTCTAAGACTTTTTCAAAACGGGCCACCCAGTCTCCGCCCCCACGAACCACGCTGGTATGGATAAATTCCTCTTTGTCAAAGGGTAGAAAAATATGGGTTTCCCCACCCCGATCCGCCATCGCTTCAAGGAAAATGATATCCGTTCCACAGGCCGCAGAGCTATACCCACAGGTAGCTCCCATAAAATCGAGTTTTTCTTCAATTTTTGCCCGGACAATCAACTCTGCTTCCTGAGGAAAACGACGGGCTTTCCCTGGGGTATCAATCAGATGCCCTGAGCAAGCGACAATCCCAAGTGTCGGGAAAGCATTGGTGATTCGCTGGCGGATACTCTCGTCTTCGTATAAAGAACAAATCTGCAAAGCCTGCTTACGTGTGCTGGCGATGTAGGATGGTTTGGCGGAAGGTAATTCAACCGCAAGTGCATAGGCATCCAGCGCTTCATCAATTTGACCCAGCAATAGAAAAGCTTCCGCCTGCGTAGCCCGCACCCAATAATTGGAATCATCTTTCTCCAAAATAGAAAAACACATTTCCGACGCCGTTGCGGCATACTCGCGTGCTTTCTCATAGTTCATGCAGACAAAGTGCATGAAAGCTATATTAATACATGGATAATATAGATTGTCTGGTGCACTCTCTTCGGCACCAAGGGACTTTCGTCTCTGATAAGCCTGCTCATATCTGGCTATGGCCAAATCTGCATACTCTTGCTTCTTTTCGTTATCAGTCGTGTTTTCGCAGAGGTCTTTATATGCACTCGCTAATAAACTTTGAGTCTCAATATCGTTGACTCCCGAAGCTGCCAATTCCTCTAGAATTTGGGTCGCAATTAAGGGAGAACCTGCTTTGCACAGGGCATGGGCTGCTCTCTGGGCAAGGGCTTTGTGGTTTGGGTAATTCTTTAGGCCCGCCCGGGCCACATCATGAGCCAGCAAAAACTCGCCCACCTCAATCATTCTCTCACACAGCTTGAGAAAGGATTCAGATTTAGCATGATCCCGATCAAATAGACGCCATTCGCGACGTAAACTAACCGTACTTCGTTTGATCAACTGAGACATTGATCTACATTGCTAGGTATGAATCCCGTCTTTGACGAGATTAAAAAAATAGGGGGATCAGTCCCCCAAAACTACATCTTTTCGTAGCGGGTACGCAGCATTTGTGTGAAAGCTGCAACCTTGCGTGCCTGCCTCTTCTTATCGGAAGGTTTTTCAAAGTAGCGTTTGGCACGGACATCACGAATCACGCCTTCGCGGTCCAAAGTTTTCTTGAGACGACGGATCGCACGATCCATGGGTTCACCTTTACGCAATTTGATTTCGATAGACATAATAAAAATACAAAAGATTTAAAGTATAGGGTCGTAGAGATTGGTCAAGCAGGAAGACATCCTATTCTCTTTTCCCAAATTTTCTCTCCACCGGTGGGTCTGGTTCCAAAACTTTCACCCGCACTCCAAGCACACATGGCCGGCTTCTCCATTTTTTAAAACTATCCAAGCCCACTCGCATACGGAAGCGGTCATCCAACTGAACCACCATACCATCATCGGCCCCATTTTCAGCAAAGGCAACACTCACCCGGGCACGCCCACGCCCTTTTTCGCTTTCCTGGTGCAAATCGGAAAGGAAACTGGCCGCATCCTCGTTGGTCGGATCGATCAACCAGGTGGATTCCTCGATGGTTTTACCGAGACATTCATCAATCGTTTCCACCTTATCCACCGTTAACCGTTTCTCACCATCTTTAACCGAGGCAACTCCAGTGACCACCATGAGTTCCCCTTCCTCCAAGCGGCTCCCAAAATTTGCATAGGCTTCTGGAAACATGGGTAAAGACAGATCTTTTTCTTTGGCTAATAAATTAAATCGTGCCCAGGGCTTGGAATCTTTTTTGGTGTATCTCCTCTCCACCTCCGAAACTACCCCGCATAAACGAAAGGAAATTTTCTCAGTCAGGTTGGCATATTGTTCCTGAGAGAGTGTATCCACCAGCCCACCCAATCCCATAAGAGTATCGACTGGGTGTCCGGAGAGGAAAAAACCAAGCAATTCTTTCTCAAACTTTAACTTTTGGAGGTTATCCATCTCGGGGATTTCCAGGTTTGCATTGTGCCCAAAATTTTCCTGCTGCTCAGGAGTCTCCTCTTCTGCACCACCCCCCATTAAGTCGAAAAGATTGGCCTGCCCGGCTTCGCGATCTTTGCGTCGTAATTGAGCCTCGCCCATCGCCCGGTCCAAATCTGCGAGCAAGGCAGCTCGATTTGGATGAAGAGCATCAAACCCACCCGTCTTGATCAAACTTTCCAGCACTCTTTTATTAACCGCCTTCCCATCCACTCGCTCCACTAAATCACTAAAATCTGCAAAGGGGCCTCCACGCTCCCTTTCCTCCACAATACATTTACCGCCCACATCTCCGACCCCCTTGACCGCAGAGAGTCCAAAACGGATCGATCCAATCCCCTCCCCTTCACCATCCAAGGGGGTGAAATTCTCTCCCGATTCGTTGACATCTGGCCCGAGCACAGAAATACCCATAGCCTGGCACTCCCCAAGGAAGTGGGACAGTTTTTCTGAATTACCCAACTCACAGGCAAGCACACCCGCCATAAAATCAACCGGGTGGTTCGCTTTGAGAAAAGCAGTCTGATAACTGATAATTCCATAGGCTGCTGAGTGGGACTTATTAAATCCGTACCCGGCAAATTTTTCTAAAATATTAAAAATATCGTTGGCTTTTTTGGACTCGATCCCATTGACCTCCTTCGCCCCTTTTACAAAAATTTCCCGTTGCTTGGCCATTTCCTCGGGCTTCTTTTTACCCATTGCCCGGCGTAAAATATCTGCACCGCCCAGGGTATACCCGGCAATCCTACGGGCCGCTTCCATAACCTGCTCCTGGTACACCATCACCCCGTAGGTCTCAGCACATACATCTTCCAGCAAAGGATGGGGAAATTGAATCGTCGATGGATCTTCCTTACCCTTGATATAGTCCGGTATCCAGTCCATCGGTCCAGGACGGTACAATGCGATCAAAGCAATTATCTCATCGACATTGGAGATCGTCATCTGCCGGCAAAGCCGGCGCATCCCTTCGGACTCCAACTGAAAGACTCCGATGGTCCGAGCTTCATTGAGTAATTTAAAGGTTGGCTCATCATCCAGGGGAGCATCGGTCACCCGGAAGTCTTCCAACCCTTCCTTTTTACGGATATGAGACTCCGCCTCCGAGATAACGGTGAGCGTTTTTAAGCCCAAAAAGTCCATCTTTAAAAGACCCAGTTCCTCGACCGGATCCTTGGGGTACTGGGTGGTTAATATCCCGTCCTGAGTGGTAAGGGGAACGAGTTCGCGGAGTGGACGGTCCGCAATAATCACTCCCGCCGCATGGGTACCGGAGTTTCGCACCATCCCCTCGATGACTCGGCCGGTATCCACAATTTGCTTAGCAATTGGATTATTTTGATACTCCGCAGCCAGTTCAGGACTTTTAGCGAGGGAATCTTCGAGGGAGATATTTAAGTCATCCGGAATCATTTTGGCCAGTTTATCGGCCTCCGCATAGGGAAGATCCCGTACCCGGGCAATATCCCGAATCACCATCTTGGCCCCGAAGGTACCAAAGGTGATGATATTGGCCACACAATCCCGGCCGTATTTTTCACGGACATATTCAATGACTTCTGCTCTGCGGCGCATACAAAAATCGATATCAAAGTCTGGTGGGGATACCCGCTCCGGGTTTAAGAAGCGCTCAAAAAGTAACCCAAAACGCAAGGGATCGATATCGGTGATTCCAAGAACATAGGCAACAAGGCAACCCGCTCCAGAACCCCGACCCGGCCCCACCGGTATCCCCTGTTCGCGTGCCCAGTTCATAAAATCTGCCACGATCAGGAAGTAATCATTAAAACCAGTTTTCCCAATCACGCCCAGCTCATAGTCCAACCGTTCACTGAGTTCCTTCGCCAGTGGCTTTTCCTCTGTGCGGTTATCGACATCCTCATACCCTAATCGGTATCTTTTTTTCAGACCATCCAGGCACAACTTCCTGAGGTATTCCACATTGTCGGGTACCTCAGTTTTGATCTCTGGGGGAAGCGTAAAGACCGGGTAGTTATTTTCTCCAAAAGGTAGTTTCACATCACACATCTCTGCCACTGCAAAGGTGTTGGTGATCGATTCCGGAACCTCCTTGAAGAGTGCTTCCATTTCTTCCCTGGATTTCAAATAAAACTCGCGGGCCTCGTAACGCATGCGATTCACATCATCCAGCTTCGAGCCTGTTTGGATACAGAGCAAGGCATCGTGTGGGGCCCAGTCCTCTCCCTGCACATAGTGCACATCATTGGAAGCCACCGTTTTCAGGTCGAATTTTTTAGCCAGTTTGATCAATTCTGGAACCAACTGGGCCTGCTCCTCGATTCCATGGTTATGAAGCTCCACAAAATAATTTTCTTTGCCAAAAATATCAATCATTTGACCGAGAGCCTTTTCCGCCTCATCGTATTGTTCACGCAAGAGAAGCTGGGGCACCCAACCCTGCATACAACCGGTAAATCCAATTAAACCTTGGGCATGCTCGGCCAAGGTTTCCAAATCTGTGCGTGGGCGGTAATAAAATCCATCCACATGGGCATCGGATACCACCTTGCACAAATTCTGATACCCCTGAAAATCTTTGGCTAAAAGACCGAGGTGATAGGACTTATGGTTTTCCCTACCTGGGCGTTCATCGTTTTTGTGATCCGTTACGATGTAACCTTCGCACCCGATAATCGGTTTGATCCCACGCTTCTGGGCCTGTTTCACAAAGGAGATGGTTCCAAATAAATTCCCATGATCCGTAAGGGCCATAGCAGACATCCCTAATTCCACCGCACGGTCCATTAAGCGGTCCATCCGACAGCAGCCGTCTAACAGACTGTAATCGGAATGAACATGCAGATGTACGAAATCTTTATCTTGAGTGGCCAAACAAAAAGGGGGTTACCATTCTTACATTTCGTATGCCCAGCGACCTTTCAAGGCAATCTTGCGCACAACCGCTTGAAACGCTGCTTTTCTGTGGGGGTACAGATCTGGCTTAGGAGATGCGATTGGGCAGGTACTTTTTTCGAAGGAGCCTCCAGAAAACCGTCAAAAAAGCAGTCAATGGAATACCCAGAATCATCCCAAGCACTCCATCAAAGGCTAGCCCCCAAAAGAAAACTGATGCGATAATGACCACAGGATGTAAGCCCGTCCGATCTCCCATCACCCTGGGACTCAGCCAATAGCTTTCCAAAACCTGAACCCCAGCAAAGGTAATGGCACATCCCCAGAGAATATTCCAGTTTCCACTTTCCAATATCCCTCCGGTTTGGAGGTAGGATACGACCAAAACCGTAAAAATACCCAGAACCGACCCCAAAAAAGGGACGATGTTCAAGAGTCCAAAAAACAGACCCAGAGCGATTCCAAATTTTAATCCAGATAGGCTAAACCCAACCGCATACCCCACCCCCATCATGAAACCGATAATCAATTGACCCCGGAAAAAAACTTCGAGGATTTCTTTAAATTGCCTGATCAAATAAAGGACATCCCCACGCACATCTCCCTTTAAAAAGCTTAACTGCCCTGCCAGGTCGGCCAAATGATCCCGTTTGGAGCTTAGGAAATAATACAAATAGATAGGAACAATCGCGAGAGAGGTGAAGAAGCTGAATAAAGAGCCCATACTGGACCACGCCCCCTGCAAAGCTTCGGTTGAACCGCTGGGTAATCCATCTACTTTTTCGCTGAGCAGATGGGTGCGGTTTTTCCAGTCTTTTTTAAATTGATTGAATTTTTCGGCGATTGCATCCCAGGTGGATGGGCTCAGGGAATCCTTTACCTTATTCTCAATTTTTTCAGGCCACCCCATAGAGGCTCCACTCAATTCCTTGGTCTGTTGGATCACTTCTCCCCCAACCGCCCAAAGGGAAAAAGCCCCCACCCCAATCACTAAAAAATAAAGCAGGCCAATGGAGAGACCGTGACTCAGTCCAAATTTTCCCTCCATCACCCGGACCACAGGTCTCAGCAAGATCGCTAAAATCGAAGCAATTGCCAGAGGCCAAAGAACTGGGGAGAAGTAAGTCAAAAAAGAACCCATCGACTGGATAAACCAAACCGTCACAACAAAAAGAATGGATACGCAAAGGACCGTGAGCGTAACATTCAATACGCTTTTCAGCCCAGGACTGAGCCATGGATCACTTTTCTCTTGGTCATTCATTGGGGATTAATGGTTTGATTCTTGCCTTTAGTTGATGGGAAGGGCAAGAACCTCTTTTACCCACCAGACAACTTGAATCCACTTATTTAGAGATTGGTAACGCTTCCATAACCTATGCATATCCCTTGTATCCATTTGGCAGCTTTTATATTCGGTCTCTTGATCACTTCCTCCATCTTTGGCAAAGAAACCACTGAAATCAATGACCGGGTGCATGCGGTTTACCAAGCTATTGTCCGGATTGAAGTGGTTTCAGAAAGAGGGTCCAATGGAAGGATGCTTAAATCTGGGTCTACGGGTAGCGGGGTAATCATTGACTCTTCAGGTCTGGTGGTCACCAACCACCATGTTGCCGGCAAAGCAACCAGACTGACCTGCCGGCTTTACGACGGGGAGGAAGTGGGGGCCGATTTACTCGGAGCGGATGCATTAACCGACCTTGCTGTCCTGCGCCTTCGCCTGGAGGACCGACCCAAGGATGCCCAGTCTCTTAGTACTGCGGTCTTTGCGGACTCGGACCTTGTGCGGGTTGGGGATCCCTGCTTTGCGATGGGCAGCCCGGCTGGGTTATCCCAGTCTGTCACCCGGGGAATCATTTCGAACCTGGCTCTCATTTCAAATCGTTCCGGTTCTTTTCGATTGGATGGCGAAAATGTCGGAGAACTGGTGCGTTGGCTTGGGCACGACGCCGTAATTTTCCCCGGAAATAGTGGTGGCCCACTCGTGAACCAGCAGGGTGAAATTATTGGCATCAATGAAGTGGCCATTGCCAGCCTCGGGGGAGCGATTCCATCGAACCTGGCAAAATCTGTATCCCTGGAACTTGCCGAAAAAGGATACATCGAACGGTCCTGGATCGGTTTGGAATGCCAGCCATTCATCCAAGACACCAAACCGGGGGTTTTGATTTCGGGAGTGATTGATGGGTCTCCGGCACAGGCATCGGGATTTTTACCTGGAGATCTGGTTACCCAAGTTGATGGGAAAAAAGTTTTGGCTAAAATCAGGGAAGACCTCCCTCTTTTTCATCAGATCATATCTGCCCTTCCCCCAGAGAGAGAAATTAGTTTCTCCGGTTTTCGAAATGACAAGGCGATGAAGTGGACTCTAAAAACGGAGAAGCGCCAACCCGCTTTTCACCCAGAAAAAGAGCTTAAAAACTGGGGCCTTACCCTGCGCGATTTCACCCAACTCTCCTCTCTGGAAGCACGCAGGGACGGGAAAACCGGGGTGCAGGTGCATTCCGTTGCCCAGGGTGGTCCCTCTTACAGTTCCAAGCCTCAGTTGGTTGAAAATGATGTCATTACCGAAGTCGACGGCCAGCCCATCCATCAAATTACGGACTTAATCGAGATCACCCGCGAACGGACTACTGGTCAGACCGAAGCAGTTCCCGTACTGGTCAAATTTGAACGAAACCTGGCCAATTATCTGACCGTTGTAAAAATTGGCCCAGAAGCAGAGGAGAAAAGACCGCTGGAAGCATGGAAGCCATGGTTGGGTGTGAGCACCCAGGTTTTAACCGCGGAATTAGCCGAGGCCATTGGCCTACCCACACAAAGCAGGGGGGTGCGCTTATCCCAGGTCTTCCCCAATACCCCAGCCGAAAGAGCAGGCATGCAGGCGGGCGACTTACTTTTCCGGATCGATGGCCAAATCATTCAGGCCTATCGGCCCGAAGATGTGGAAGTCTTTGGAAATATGATCAAACAGTACCGGGTTGATTCCACGGTTGGATTCGAAGTTTGGAGGGATGGACAAAACATTGATCTCAACGCGACCCTGGATAAAAGGCCCACCCCTGCCAATGAACTCCCCGAATATGAAGATGAAGAACTTGAATACACGGTTCGTGAACTCTCCTTTGGAGACCGGGTGTTTTTGAGAATCGAACCCGAAGACCATGCCCTCCTTGTTGAAAATGTTGAATCCGCCGGATGGGCTTCTCTGGCAGGATTAAGGCAGGGGGATTTACTTCTGCGGGTGAACGGGACGGAGGTCCATGGGGTCGAACAAATGAATGAAGTGATGGATCAGATTCACCAATCCAAGCCCCAGCGGGTTGTCTTTTTTGTGAAACGGGGAATTCATACCCTCTTTATTGAAATCGAACCAGAATGGAACCCATCGTGATGCACCTACGCTCCTACCTTTTGGCTTCCCTTGCCCTGTGGACATTCTCCACCTTCGGTGAACCCAGTCCTGAGACCAAGAAGAATTCCCTGTGGAGGAATTTGCTGACCGAGCAGGCAGATTCCGTGACCTGGGTATCCACGACCGTCCGGATTGAAATCAGTGCCGGAGGAAGAAGTTTTCCCCCATCCGAAAGAAAGCTGGAAGCACTTGGCACGGTTTTGGGAGAGGACGGGTTAATGGTTCTCTCGCTCAATGAGATCGATCCATCCGACACCATCCTTTCAAGAATGAGAACCCCTGGAGATGTGAATGTAAATTACACCGAGGTTTTAATCTTACTGCCGGATGGAACAGAAATACCCGCCAATTTTTTACTTAAAGATGAAGATCTCGATTTGGCATTTATTCGTCCTATCCAGGATTTAGCTGACTCTGCCAAAACGAACTTCCAAAAGGTTCCATACCCTCCGGAGGGGGACTCTTCCATTCAGGTACTCGATGAAGTCGTATCGCTGGGTAGACTGGGGAGTAACCTGTACCGGAAATCCACCCTGCAAAGAGGCTGGGTCAATGCGGTTATCGATAAACCCCGCGATTATTATGTAATTGAAAATGTCACTCCGGGAACCCCTGTTTTTGACTGTTCTGGACAGTGGATCGGGATCACCGCATTTCGAAAGGAAGGGGGGAAACCATCGGGCGTGATCACCGTACCGGCCAAGGATGTGATGGAAATCGCCCAACAGGTCAGACAACGGACCAACTAAATTTGCCGTTGCCCATTGTTTTGTAGGATATGTAATTAAGTGTGTTGTGACCTGTTGTAAGTTCCCTATCGAGAAGTTTACCTTCCTCTCCATCGCCGTTGGATTTTTTCTTTCCCTTTCCTGCACCAAGGAGGAACGAGTATCGACGGATCATTTGGAGTACCGTAAGGATGACAACGGGCTGGTTCGTCTATACCGGGCCGGAGAAGATGATCCGGTTGGAAAATGGAAATTTGCCCGGGTAACGGAAAATTACCCCAATGGGGAGAAAAAATTTGAAATCGGTTTTGTTGACGGCTTGCGACATGGTGCCTTTTTCTTTTGGCAACCCAACGGGGTCAAAAAATTAACCGGATCCTACGAAAGAGGAAAACGGGAAGGTACCTTTACCGCCTATGGAAAAGCGGGGGAAATCCTTTACGAAAAAAATTATTTTCAGGACGAATTGGAAGGAAACCTCACCCTCTTTTACTCTCTATCCAATGCAGAGGTTTTTCGATATTTTGAAAAGATTCGCGAGAAAGGAGCCAAACCCGGAGAGATCCCCGTAACCAGCCATATTCGCTTGGAGACCTCTTTTTCGAAAGGCATCCCAGCGGGTCCCTACCGCACTTATTTTCACCCCCGTGGGCAGTCCGGCCTATCCAAGGAGGATTTATTGGAAGAAGAAGGACGATTTGACGAGATGGGCCGACTGATCGGAAATCAGGTATGTTACTATCCGAGAACAGAGGGATTGATGGTTTATCTCCCCAACAACCAACCGCTGGAAACCGTCCACGAACCGACTCCCCATGGTTTATCCAAAGCTATCGATGAGTGCTACCTCGCCATTTCGGAAATCCCCGCCTACCGAAACCCTAAACGCTTACCCGCCAAAGTTTTTTGCGTCGATCAAAGGGGTGGTAAAATTGCTCCGGTTTGGTCTTCAGAGATCATGAAACTGGCGATCCGGGACTTTGGTGGAAACATCCTCCCCGAGCGCTTTGATCCAAATTATGAATCCTACCGGGATCAGGCGGTTAAACAGGCCAAAGAGCTGGCCCTGACCTACGATTTATCCCAGGGCAACCAAGCACCTGTGGCCCTGCAAAGCAACTCTCCCATCGAAATCATCGCCCTTAATGATCGTGGGGTGGTGGTCGATATTTTGTGGAGTACATTTTCGAAAAAAGACACGCTCGATCTCGAATCAAGAATCCTTAAAAAAAGAAAGAGAATTCACCGGTTTTGGGAAGCTGGAGAATCGACCGCTTCGGAATGGTCTATCCCGACAGGGCTAAACTTGGTTATCCGGCAAGACCCCGACGACCCTCAAAACGATCCATCCATTTTGATGCCCACCCTCCGCTAAGACGGAAATTGGGCGGGCTCTTAGTTATCCAGCATATCAAACGGACTCCCGCCCTGCGGAATAGGTAGCCCGTCGAATGGATTTTTCACCTCTTCTTTCCCTTGCTCTTTAGACCCCCCAAGCTGATCGAATGGATTGCTTTTCGAAGGCAGACTATCAAAAGGGTTCGTCTGGGATTCCTGGGTGACGGTTCCAGCTGCCTGATCAAACGGGTTGCCTGGTTTGGATGCAGGCAACTGGTCGAATGGGTTGGCTGGCTTTGCCGGGGAGATCTGATCAAATGGATTGACCGGTTGATCACCTGCCGGCTCCATACCTCCGGCTTTTTCAGGTAATTTCTCTACCCTGATCCTTTTTACTTCCGGCATTTTCTTTCCAACCCAGAACGGTGTGGTCGTATCCACTAATTTATCAAAAACGGAGACGATGGTTGGGCGCAGGTTGTACTTCCATTTAAAGCGAACCGGATCAGTTGCTTTCCGGATTTGTAAATCCCGTAAAATCTTGGTGTCATATCCTCCCCCTTCACTCGGATACCCACCTACCCAGGGCAGGTAAAAGCGCCAGGGCTTTCCCTCATCTATATTTTGCACATCAATCCATCTCTTGCTTGAGCGCAGGAGGTAGCCCACAAAAGTACCCTCCGGATACTTGGGCATGAGCACCCTGGCGGATAGAACCCGCAAATGCCCGTCATGCACCCACTCTACTTCCACCCGGTTCCCCACAACCATCTCTTTCATTTGCTCAAGGGTATCGGTATCAAAGCCTCCGCCATTGGCTGGCCCTTTCCCTGTCCACACCGGAATAAAGCGGTGTAAAAACCCGCCATCATCCACCACCTCTATCCAACTGTCTGCCTTGGCAGAAAGTATGCCTTCCATCACCCCTTCTTCGGCCAGAATATTTCCCCAGGAAAACAGCCATAAGAAGCTGAGAAAAATTCTTTTCAGAAATACCGCAGGGGCAGATATGGATCGTTCACACAAAGAAATCACACTCCCCCCTTTATTTCCGCTTTCGCTCATACAATCAAGCAGATCTCGATTGTATCCCCCCATCTATTGATCTATTTGAAGGAGGAGTGGAAGGTATCATTCAACTTTGGCGGGACGCCCTGCACCAGGTCCTCGACATCTATGAGCGCAGGCGTGGATCCCTCAAAGTATTTTTCCCCATTCTCTTTGGATTTTTCATTGTGCTCAATGTGGCCTGTTATTGGTGGGCTATTTTCACAGCCTTTCCCCATTACATGATGACCCACGAGGCAGCCCACTACATTAAACTGCAAATCCCGGTGGGTGTACTGGGTGCCCTTTTTGACAGTCTGTCCTTCTTCATCACCATTTGGATCATCCGGCGGGCCTTGGCCTCGACCCGTACATCCGAATATATTTTTCACCTTTCCCTGGACCTGGTGATCGCTGTGTTAGCCACCTTTTGGGTTTTATTCGTTTTTACTTTTGGCGGATGGATGATCAGTCTTTGGGAATCTGCACCCGAGCACTTGGCCGACCGGGGCACCAAGTATACCAACCGGGCGATTCAGGCCATTCAGGATCCCACCGGGAGGGAAAATGCCAAAAACATCTACTTCGGTTTGATCATGGGCGTATCTGCAGCCCTGCCCACCATTTTGCATATCGGTTTATTTGTAGTCTCCACGGTGCGGAGCATTCTTCCCCAATCAAACCAAACAGACGCTACCGAGGAGGAAGTCAACTAACGGTGCCTGAAAGAGTGGCCTGGTACTCCCGGGCCGCCCCGATAAACAGATCGGTGAAGGCATCCACAGTAGCTTCTATGGGTTTGGCATAGCCTCCTCCCATGAAAATAAGCATGGGCAATCCCCTCTTCCTTCTCCAATCGAATACCATTTGATTTCGTTGCTGCAGGCCCTCCCGACTCAGGTCCAACAACCCCAGGGCATCTTCCCTCAATCCATCCACCCCTGCCTGAAAAAAAAGCAGGTCAAAAGAGAAATCATTTAAACGGGCCAAGATACGCTCCAGACCATCCAAATATTGTGCATCCCCTGTTCCCTTGGGAAAGCCCAGATCGAGGTCGCTGGTTTTCTTCCGAAATGGAAAATTATCCTGACCATGCAAAGAAACAGTAAATACGCGGTTTTCCTCCTTAAAAATTTCCGCGGTTCCATCCCCCTGATGCACATCCAGATCCAGGATGAGAATACGCGATGCCTGCCCCCGCTCGAGAGCAACTTTCGCACACACCGCCAGGTCATTAAAAATACAATACCCCGCCCCCTCCGCTCGAAAAGCATGGTGGGTTCCCCCAGCCATATTCCCCGCAATTTTTTCACCCTTTTCCAATAAATCCAGTCCTTCCAAAGCCCCTCCAACCAAACGCAGGGTACGCTCAACAATTTCGGGTTTCCATGGACGCAACCCGATTCGTCGGATTTCTTCGTCCCGGAGGTTTTGGGCAAGAAAACGGTCCACATAATCAGGTTCATGGGCAGATAAGATTTCCGAACGGGTGGCCAACCTGGGCCGCTTGGTTGCCAGTAACCCTTTCCCTGCTACCTTTTCAATCTTCTCGGCAATCAACCGGTATCGGTCCACCGGGAAACGGGCTGTTCGATCCAAACCAGATGAATAAATTTCATCATAAAATAAAGTCATACCCATACTTGGCATGATTTTTTCATACTCCGTAAATTTGTCCATGAACCGAAAGTACCTATCCTATTACCTATGAGCTTGCAAAACGCATTCCTCGGTTCCCTCGTTGGCGATGCCCTCTCGATGCCCGTCCATTGGTACTACGACCGCAATGCTCTCGACCGGGACTACGGCGACTTCGATGACTACCTGGCACCGAAAAACCCTCACCCAGACAGTATCCTGTGGAGGTCAAGCTACCACCCCATCAACTCCAAGGCAGACATCCTGCACGAGCAAAAAAAATACTGGGGCACGAGAGGGGTCCATTACCATCAGTTTCTTCAAGCAGGAGAAAACACCCTCAATTTAAAACTCTCTGTGGAACTGTACCGCTGGATTATCCTGAACGGAGAATACAGCCTCGATGGTTGGTTGCGTCGCTATGTCCAAGTCATGCTCACCCCAGGTTGGCATCGCGATACTTATGCAGAAGAATACCACCGTAACTTTTTTACCAACTATGCACGGGGTAAAACACTCCACTCCTGTGGCTCTGCTGATCTTCACATTGGTGCCCTCAGCTTAATCCCTGGATTACTCGCCGGCTTGGAAGCCCTTGATATCACCGACCCCGCCACTCTAATGGAGCATGCCATTTCTCTGGTACGCTCCTCCCATGATCACGAACATGCTTTGCGGGCAGCTGCAGATTTTACCCGAATCCTCCTTCACCTTGCCGACGGTATCCCCATCCGTAAAGTATTGGCCGAGCTGCCCATCTCGGGAGTTTCGGTATCCAAATTCATGAACTGGGTCGATCTCCCAGACCGGGTGGTGGTGGGGGAAAAACTATCCACCGCTTGCTACCTGCCCGAATCTTTTGTGGCCTCCTTATATTTTTCCTGGAAGTACCACGACGATTTTTCCCTCGCACTTTTACAGAATGCCAAAGTTGGGGGAGATAATTGCTACCGGTCGGTGGTGGTCGGGGGAACCCTGGGGATTGGATGTGGGGTCCCGCGTAAGTGGCTACGCGGATTGCTCTCCATGGAAGACCTGCGGTGCGACCTCCGGGTGGCTAAAGGACTGAGTCTTTAAAAAGGGCCAACTGGCCCTTGCTTCCCCCTGAAGTCTTTTTTCCTCTCGATATTTTTTTGGCGGAACCATGTTTTCGGAGCATTTGGCGGTTGGATTCCTTACCCTCTGCACTTTTGCGAATCGAAAAGATTTGCTCCTTCATCTTTTTGGCCTGCTCTTTCAAACAAACCACGGGTTCTGGATACCCTTCCAATTTAATTTCTTCTGCATGTGCAATTTGAACGGACTTAAAATTTTGCAATTCAGGAACCCATCTTTTGACAAAGGCACAATCTGCATCATGATCCAGTAATTGCTTGGACGGGCTGTATACCCGGATGGCATTGATTCCGGTGATCCCTGCCTGCATTTGCAACTGGGACAAATGAATACCCGGTTCGTAGTCCAAAAAGATTTGGGCGAGCGGGCCGTGGATCGTTCGCCAGGATAGATGGAGACCAAAACAGGCAAAACTAACCACCATTGCCCGCATCCTGAAGTTCAGAAACCCAGTCTCCTGCAAACAACGCATGCATGCATCAATCAATGGAAACCCGGTTTTCCCGGCCAACCAACTGGCTAGCATTTCCGGATCGTCCTCATACTCCACCAGATTAAAGATTGGATTGATCGCCGAAAACTCCATCGTTGGGCACCCTTCCAGCCTTTGGATAAAGTGATCCCTCCAGTGCAACCTCGACTCAAAGGCACGCAGACTTCTTTTCCACGGACTAGGCCTGGGGTCGGAGGAAAGTTCCTCCCTCCTTTGGTCCAGGGCAAGAAACACACTCCCTGTACTGATGGTTCCCCAGGCGAGGTGGGCAGACAGGCGAGACCCAGAGGTAAAAGCAGAATTGGGCGAAGAGATTCCACCTGAATAGCCGGCTCCCCTTTCTGTCAAAAAACTACCGAGCACATCCCAGGCCGATCTTTCGCTGAGGGTTTGCAAACTCGAAGAGACCAAAGGTTTTCCCATTTTCGGGAAAAAGGAACAAAGATGATTCCACTCCATCGGTTCGGTAAAAATGGATGCATCCCTCGGTGGGCAAAGATGATGAGGAACAGGTAAAACTTCCATCCTCCCTCTGGGACTCCTGGATCGTACCTTTCTCTTTTGCTCGGCAGACATCCCCCGAACCACAGTCGAACCCACCGGCTCAATCCACTTCACCCCCCGCCTGGCACACCATGCCCGAACAGCAAGATCCCTCCGGAAAGTAAGATCGTTCCCCGTTTCCTGATAGGATCTCAGGCAGGCAAAAGGATGGCTTCGAAAAAGTGCCTCCAATTCTGCCACCACCTCACCAACCCGTTCCACCAAACCGGATCCCCGCTTTCGCAAACTTGCGGAAAGTCCACGCAGGGCTTGCCACTGGGCCTGTAGGTGAAACCGTCCAGAGTCCTCACCTTCCATCACGCTCGGTTCCCAGCAAAAAAAGGGGATCACTTCCGAAGATGTTTGGGTAGCCCGATACAAACAATGGTTATCGGTCACCCGAAAATCCCGCTTAATCCACCAAACCGTTCTTCCTTGTGGAGGGGTTACTTTTTCCTCGCTCGCCTGCACTTCTCAGAACAATAAATCACCTGATCCCAAATCCCTTTTAAAATCCATTTTTTACGGTTACGGAATGGACGTCCGCACCGGGCACAATCCTTCACTTCGAGCCTGGATTTTTGATCGCTCATTCAATATTGAATCCACGAACAAACCAAGGTCCCCGACCAGGCCAGGACTCTCCAATAGTTTGTGCGGATTAATCGTTCCACCACCGAATCGATCTTACCCTCTTTCATCAATCTTCTGTGACAGGGAGCGGATACAAAAAATGTAACCGACCAAGCCACCCCCACGAAAAACAGATGAGTCCAACTCAGGACCTCCCCAATAAAAAAGCAGGCAGACAAAGAGCCCATCAACTGGGCAAACATCAGCGGCAAGACAAACCACCCGATTTGGTTGCAATACCTCGGATGCCAACTCGCAAAACGGTCTTCAGGGATTTCCCTAAAAACCGGATAGACGATAACTTGGACCAAACCTATAAGAATAAACATGGCAAAATCTATGCTCAGGGCATGCTCATTTAAAAATTCCAGGACTAAGCTCATATGGTTTAGGAAAGTTGATTAGGAATAAAGAATCATTATGGTAACTAAGCAGATGCGGGCAAACACTTGGTTCTTTTCCATTCTTATCCTGTGGGTGACTTCCTGCACGGAGAACGCACCGAACCCTGGTTCTCCCACGCCCGTTCCTGCAGAAAAGGACGGAGAAGAAAGAGCATACCGGATTCTCATCCTCGGGGATTCACTTACCGAAGGATATGGGATCCCTCCAACAGATGCCTATCCGCATCTGCTTCAGGCAAAATTAAATGCCCAGCTACCCACAGGCTCCCAACCTTATGAGGTGATCAACGGGGGGGTAACCGGTTCCACCACCAGTGGAGGAGCCACCCGGATCGATTGGCACCTCAAATCTCCCCCCGATTTTTTGATGATTGCCCTGGGGGGCAATGATGGATTGCGCGGGATTGCTCCCCAGCAGACAAAGAATAACCTCAGAAAAATTATTCAAAAAGCACAGCAAATCAATCTTCCTGTCCTGCTTGCAGGAATGAAACTCCCCCCCAATTACGGCACTCCATACCTCGAGGATTTTGAAAATATTTTTCCACAACTTGCCGATGAATTACAAGTTCCCCTTCTTCCTTTTTTACTCGAAGGAGTGGGAGGCAACCCCAAGATGAACCTGCCCGATCGGATCCATCCAAACTCAGCCGGGCACCAGATGATGTGCGAAACCGTCTACCAACACCTCACCCAACACCTGCCCAATTTTTCTCAGTGAATCCAATCTTAAAAGTATCCGAACTATGCAAGTCCTACACCCAGGGAGATCAAGAGGTGAAGGTGCTCACACACATCAACATGGAAGTATCCAAGGGCGAAAAAATCGCCATCCTTGGCCAGAGTGGTTGCGGGAAATCCACCCTGCTCTCCCTCTTGGGTGGATTGGACAACCCAGACTCTGGCACCATAGAAGTGGATGGGGTGCAACTTGCATCGATGAGTGAGGACGAGCGATCCAAGACCCGATCCCAAAAACTGGGCATCATCTTTCAGCAATATCACCTGATGCGCAACCTAACCGCCCTGGAAAATGTCGGATTGCCTTTGGAAATTTTGGGTTCAGCGAATGATCAGCAACTTGCTGAGGAAGCTCTCACCGAAGTGGGCCTATCTCACCGCTCCTCCCACTTCCCCTCCGAGATGTCTGGGGGTGAATGCCAAAGGGTTGCGATTGCCCGGGCCCTGGTCACTAAACCATCTCTGATCCTCGCAGATGAACCCTCGGGCAACCTCGACCAAAAAACGGGCGAAGAGGTAATGAGCCTGCTCTTCCATCTTTGCACGGAGCACAATACGACCCTTCTTTTGGTTACCCACAACCGGGAACTTGCTCAGCGGTGCGACCGTATCCTGCAATTAACTGAGGGCGGGCTCCACGAGCAAAGTAAATGAAGTTTATCGTACGCCAGGCCTGGCGCGAGATTCGCAACAGTCGCTCCTTTTGTTTTTTTTACTCCCTCAACCTCGCCCTCGGATTGATTGGTTTTCTGGTGGTCGACACTTTTCAGGAGTCGATCTCCTCCAAGGTTGAAAGCGAATCCAGGGAACTGCTCGGAGCCGACCTCGCCCTGCGTGCACGCCGGCCCATTTCTCCCGATGAACTGATTCAGGCCCGTAAAAACCTCCCCGCCCAGACCGCTGAGACCCAGACAGTGGACTTCTTCTCCATGGCCGCCGGCCCAGGGGGGCGCAGCCGACTGGTCAAAGTGGTGGCAATCGATCCGGGTTTTCCATTTTATGGATCCTTTTCCCTGCAGAGTCAGGGGAAAGTAAGCGGGCAAAACATCGCTTCCCTGCACCAAGAAAAAGTTGCATGGATCTACCCCGAAGCCCGGGCCCAACTCGGGGTGCAGGTGGGCGAGTCCATCCAGCTGGGAGAGACCACATTCCGGGTATCCGATTTAATCGAGGAAGAGTCTGGGCTCGCTTTTCAGCCAACCGATCTGGCACCCAAAATCTTTATCGGCCTGCGTTTTCTCGAGGATACCAAACTGCTCGGCACGGGAAACCTTGCTTTTCACACCCACCTCTTTCGTCTGCCTGAGCAAATAGATGCAAACCTATTAATCGAGGGCCTGGAAAAAACCATTGAATCTCCGGAAGTACGCACCTACTCCCACCAACAGGCTGGTCACCGGGCGGGTCGTCTCCTTCGTTACCTCTCCGACTTCTTATCCCTGGTCTCCCTGGTTGCTTTATTTCTTGCCTGCCTCGGGAGTGGTTTTCTCTTTCATGGATTTCTGGCCCATCGTCTCCCCGAACTGGCCACCCTGATTAGTTTGGGTGCCACCCGATCCACCACCCTGCGGATCTTTATCCTGCAACTCATCCTTCTGGGATTTCTGGCTGCATGTCCAGCGGTGCTTGCCTGCTCGATTTTTTTACCGATGCTCAGTGATACGATCTCAGGGATCAGTTCCACTCAGGTCGAGATTACCATAAGCCCAAAGAGCGTCCTTCAAACCTTTTTGGTGGCCGTGTTTTCGGGTTGGTTCCTCGCCCTGCCCTCCCTGCAAAAGCTACGCAGATTACAACCGGCCGAACTTTTTCAGGAAGCGGCCAGGCCAGGTACCCGGCCCATCCGTAAATACCTGTTTTATACCATCCCCGGACTCTTTGCTTTTTGGCTGCTTTGCATAACTCAGGCAAATTCGGACAAACTGGCCAACCTGTTTTTTATCTGTTTTTTAGTTTCACTCGTTTTACTTTATGGGGTGGCCGGATTTGGTTTTCGGATGGGAGAAAAACTGCTCCACCGGGCCAGGCTCCCCCTGCGTCTGGCCGCCCGCTCCCTCTCCCGCAACCGGGCCGGTGCCCTGACCGGGTTTCTTGCCATTGGGCTCGGGGTGCTCCTCCTCACCCTGATTCCCCAAACCTACCACGGCTTGAGCAAAGAGATCGGGATCGACCAACCGAGGAGCAATCTGCCCAGCCTTTTTCTTTTCGATGTGCAGGAAGAACAACTCCCTGGAATCCGTGCTCTTTTGGAACAGCAAAATATCCCCCTGCAAAACCTGACCCCATGGGTGCGTGGCCGGATTAAAACCATTCAGGGAAAACCCTATGAGAAATCGATCCGGGAAGAACAGGAACTTAATAACCCAGATGAACAAAGGCGAAATGCCTTTCGCAACCGGAGTTTCAACCTGAGTTACCGCGGGCAACTATTGGAAAGTGAACAACTTCTGGAAGGCGTGCCCTTTTCTGGAGTCTATGATCCGTCCAGCGGATTACCCGCCGAAATATCGGTCGAGCAAAAGTACGCCAAGGCTTTGGGCCTGAGCGTGGGTGACCCAATGACCATTGAAGTTGCCGGCATCCTTATTGATACGGTTGTGGTCAACCTGCGGAGAGTGAGGTGGACCAGTTTCCAGCCCAATTTCTTTGTGCAAATGCAGACTGGGGTGCTGGAACAGGCACCCAAAACTTTTCTCGCCACGGTTCATCAACTCACCCTCAACAAGAAAGAGGAACTGCAGGATTTATTGGTTCACCAATTCCCCACCGTTTCCATCCTGGATGTGGAACGCACAGGAAAAAAAATCCTTCAGGTGGTCGGGCAGATGACCTGGTCCCTTCAGTTTATGGCCGCCCTCTCCATCCTCGCTGGGCTGGTTATTTTATACTGCGTGGTGCGCGAAAAATCCCGCAGCCAAAGCTGGGAGATGAACCTGCAAAAAGTTCTCGGAAGCACACTTGGGGATATTCGCAAACAGGTATGGCTGGAATTTGGTTTGCTTGGGGGTTGTGCCGCCTTGATTGGCACCCTGCTCAGCTTACTTACCAGTTATATCTTATCAGTACAGGTCTTTGACCGGGTGTGGAGCTTTCGCTGGGACCTCCCGGTATTGGTCATCCTGGCGGTCATTGTGCTAAGTATATTGACCGCAGATTTTGGAGTCCGTAAAGCCTTGAGACAAAAACCTGCTGTGCTTCTGCGGGAAGCCTAAACCGTCTTCTCTTTGCTCCTTGTCGCATGGATTGGACTGCACTAAGATAACCCATTCATAAGCAGGTACCCCACCCGATGAAGGAAGAAGTCCAACAGCAGCAAAAGAAGAAATTCTACCCCCTGAGCGATCCGTTGCGGGAATACCTCAAATACTACAAGCGTCAGCTTGATTTGCCGGTTCATTACGAAAACCTCTTGCAGTCAGAAGATTGTTACCCGGTGATGAATGCCAAAAATGAGGATACCCTCTGGCAAACCATGGTTTATGATCAGAATTATGGACGGGAAATGTTTGAGGGCTTAAAAAAGATTTATGTCCTTTTGCGTTCCGGTGGAGACGAACGCATTTTGCCCAACCTCTATGTGGACCGGGTGGACTACTGCACCTTTGGCAACACCAAGCCATTCCGCATCCGCATTGTTAATCAGTACAACGATAACCACGACTACTTTTATGTAAAAAAAGCCGATGCCTCCCGGGTTTATGGGCTTGAGCTTGAGCAACTGCTCTCTCCCAATGAGATTAATTTTCAGGTCGATCACGATACCCTCATTGAGGAGCATATCATTGGGGTACCGGGAGATGATTTTATCCGCGACTACCTCAAACGGGAGGAATTAAACGAAGTCCGTCTGGCCAAGGAATTTATCAAATTTAATGAGCGTTGTTTTGTTCGCCTCCTTGGAGATATGCGAGCTTACAACTATGTGGTGGAAATGACTCCCGATCTCGAGCATACCCAGTACCGGGTACGGGCGATCGATTTTGACCAGCAGTCCTATGAAGGAAGGCGTAGCTTTTACCTTCCCCAATTTTTTAAAAACAACCTGCCTGTGGTCAACCTTTGCACCCGGTTGATCAACCGGGACACCAGCTTACAGTACCAACGGGAGGAGCGCACCCTGATTCAAAGAAGATTCAACTTTTCCCAGACCCGGATCAAACGGCTGCGCACCTGTATGTGTGAGGACCGTATATCCAGCGACGAGAAAGTTCGCCGCCTGCGCGAGGAACTCGCCCGGATGCACGGGGATCAGCGTTTCGAATCCTGCCGCACCATGGGGGAAATCACCTTCCTCAATATTTCCAAAGTGCTGGACCTTGCCGAGGAAGCCCCCTCCCGTTTCCTGAAAAATTTTAGTTTTTCCTGAGATTCTCGCAGGCTTAGCCCGTGGTGCGTAAGCCACTGGCAATCGCATTGACCACCAAAAGCATACGCTCGACCCGTTCGGGTTGGTCTCCGCCCTCTGCACGAAATTCTTTGAGCAAGCGGATTTGCTGGCCATGCAATAAGCGTAAGGCATCTTCGCGGGCCTGGAGGGTTTTCCAAAACCTCGGACGTCTCTCCTGCAAAGTCCCCCGGAACATTTTGGTAAAATGTTGTTCGGCCAGACTTCTTTCAGCAAGAATCTTACCCAGCATCAAGCTGCGCAACTTTTCATCTTCCACTAATTCCGCATAGGCAGACATCCAATTGGGGTCGGAACTGGCCAGGCTGCTTTCCGCATTGTAAAATACATAACGGAGGAAGGAGCTTTGCTGTACCAATTCAGGCAACTTATCAAACAGGTCAGGTTTTTCCTTTTGTAAGGCTTCCAAGCCCGCACCCACTCCGTACCACCCAGGCAGGTAGTAGCGCGACTGATTCCAGCTAAATACCCAGGGTATCGCCCTTAGATCCTGCAAGGTGGCCTGCCCGGTCCTGCGACTTGGACGGGAACCAATGCGACTGCGCTCAATCGCATCAATCGGAGTGGCCTGGCGGTAAAACTGCACAAAACCATCCGTTTCCAAAAGTTCACGGTAAGCCAGCCGGGAAGACTGAGCCAGGCAGTCCATCACCACGGAGGTTTGTTCAGACTCTCCCCTTTCCGACGGGAGCATCTGGGCACCAAGGGATCCAGCCAGCAAGGTTTCTAAATTGGCAGAGGCTGTGGTTGCGGTATTAAACTTCTGCCCAATCACTTCGCCCTGCTCTGTGATCCGTAAACCACCCGACAAGGAACCATCCGGCAAAGCTTCCAAAAAGCGGTGGGTTGGACCGGCTCCCCGGCCCACTGTTCCTCCACGGCCATGGAAAAAAGTAAGGGAAACCCCATGATCCTCGCCAATCTCGAGCAAGCGCTTTTGGGCACGCTGCAGGGCCCATTGGCTGGCAATAATACCTGTATCCTTATTGCTGTCGCTGTATCCCAGCATAATCACCTGGTTCGGCTTCCCTCCGACATTCTGCAAGCTTGCCTGCGCACATGGATGGCTCAGAAAAGCCTCCATAATCGCAGGGGCAGCTTCCAGATCCTCAAAGGTTTCAAACAGGGGAACCACCGGCAACGCACAGCTCATTTTTCCATCCACCATTCGGGTAAGACCCACTTCCTTGCCCAGTACATACACCACAAGTAAGTCGGCCACATTGCGGGTCATACTCACCACCAGACAGCCCAGGCCCTCTGGCCCCTTAGTATTAAGGTGATGCACTAATTCAGTAAAGGTGGCCCGCACTTCTTCCGCTTCAGCCGGTAAAGCCATGGAAGCATGGGTCATAGGCCGGGGATGGCTTAGTTCCTGATTTAAAAAGGCGAGCTTTTGTTCGAGGGACCACTCCCAAAAATTCAGCCCACCATCAATTCCCGCCGCTTCCATCATCTGCCCGAGAGCCAAGTCATACGCTGCACTGTTTTGCCGGACATCGAGACGGGCCAGGTGGAGCCCAAAGCTGTTCACCAAGCGCAAAACTGGGCGGACATATAAATTTACCGTTCTTAATGCACCTGCAGCTTCCAGAGCCTGTATGAGCAGGTCGAGGTTTTCCCGCAAAGGAAGAACGCCCTCACTCAGACGATCGGCTATACCCAGAACAAAAGTTTTCCAGGGCTCCCCCACTTCGGGCGGAAAACCCCACTCTTCCAATCGGTCCATCAAGGATTGAGGTGCCTGCAAGCCCGCCCGGCTAAAAGCCAGTTTTTGCCCTAATTCGATGAGACGGGCCCGGACAACCTCCTTCGCACCCTCGTTTAAAGTGAGAAGGGTGCTTCGGGTAACCTTTGCGGTCACCTTGGGGTGCCCATCCCGGTCTCCTCCGACCCAGGATCCAAAAACCAGGGTGGGTAGTTCATCATCCTGAAGTGGCAGGGCTTCCGGCCAGACTGTACCCCAGGCATGACGCAACCGGTCATCCAAATTTGTAAAGACCACTGGAAATACCTGCTTCAGGTAATAACTCAAATTTTCCAGCTCATTTTCAACCTCTGGCTTCTGGGAAAAGATTTCTCCGGTCAACCAGAGACGCTCCAGCACTGCCTGCAAGGAACGGTTGCAAAAAATTTGCTCGTACGAGGTTTCCACTGCATCTCGCTTTCGCAAAAGTCGGACGATCTCGCGGTGCAATCCCAATACCGCCCATCTTTTCGCCTCGGTCGGATGCTTGGTAAAAACTGGTTCCACTCGCACTTCTGGCAGTTTCCCCCGGACCTGTGACTCGGTAAACCCGGCCTCCTTTAATCGCTTAAAATAGTGCCCCCAGCGCCCAGGCTCGGCATCTCCGCCCAATTCCTTCTCCCGCAACCGGGCACTTCGACCGGCCCCGTGTTCCTCCACCAGATTTAGAAGCTGGAAATAAAATGAAAGGGCCTGAATGGTTTGTGGGTCCAGCACCCCCTCTGCCTCCGCAAAATTTCTTTCCCTTAAGAGCGTGGCAGATTCTGCAAACCCAAGGGTTTCCAAGACCCCTGCAAAAGATTCGACCAGAAATTGATGGTCGGTTGAGACTCGTTCCAAACCTGATTCGATGGAACGCCCGAAAGTCAGTTGATTATGATCTGTTGTTTCTTTCATTTTGAATTGCCCACCATAAAGCAACCCTCATTCCCGACAAGCGACATCGGTTGAATTTGGGCAAAATTAATCGACTGACCGAATTCATTTCAACACTTGCCTGAGCGCCTCCATGCCCTATGATTGGTATCGTTGGGAATTAATAAAAGTGGGGAAATACTTGAATGAAAAATAATTTAAAATCTGTGGCGGAATGGAAAAAGCTGGTGGAGGAATTCCAAAAACCTCACCGGGGTCGGGCTCTTTGGCAATGTGCCAATACACTGGGTCCAATCTTGGGCATCTGGATTGCTCTTTACTTCCTTTACCCTGTTTCTGTGTGGGCATCTATCCTTCTGGCCGCTCTCGCGGGGTTATTTTTGGTGCGTGCTTTTATTATCTTTCACGACTGTGGGCACGGTTCTTTTTTCAAAAGTAAAAAGGCCAACGATGCACTGGGTTTCTTTACCGGTATGCTCACCTTCACCCCCTACCATCACTGGAAGTGGGAACACGCGGTCCACCACGCAACCAATGGAGATCTCGACAAGCGTGGCATTGGCGATGTCTGGACCATGACGGTGGAGGAATACCTCACCTCTTCCCGTAGGGTTAAAATCAGCTACCGGCTCCTTCGCAATCCATTGATCCTTTTTGGTCTGGCTCCCCTCTTCCTCTTTTTCGTGCTCGAGCGCTTTCCCTCATCCAAGTGTAAACCACGCGAGCGCCGCTCCGTTTATTTGATGAACTTCACCCTCCTTCTTTGGGGTGTGGCCATGAGTTTAATTTTTGGGTTCATACCCTGGTTAATTCTCCAGACTGTGATGATGGGCGTGGCTGGTGGATGCGGAATCTGGCTCTTTTATGTCCAGCACCAGTTCGAGGACACCTACTGGGCCCAGGGCAAGGAGTGGGACTTTACCGCCGCTGCTATGGAGGGGAGCAGTTACTACAAACTACCCAAAATCATGCAGTGGTTTTCCGGGAACATCGGATTTCATCACATTCACCATCTCAATCCGATGGTCCCGAATTACAATTTGGAAAAATGCCACCACTCCGACCCATTCTTTCAGGTGGCTCCGGAACTCAACCTTTGGACCAGTATCAAGACCATTAAGTTTCGTTTATGGGATGAAGCCAATGGCAAGATGATCAGCTTTCGCGAGCTCAAAAACCAGCTGGCTGCACAAGAACTCAAAGCGGCTTAACGCTTTCCGTTTCTTTCTCTTTCTCAAATCAGTTACCCCACCTGGCTTCCCCAAGGAAGCGAGGCTTTTCCGATGGATCAGCTTCTTTAATCGTACGGAGAATCCTTGATTGCCTGAGCAAAAATTTTCTGGCGTTGTTTCATCATTAGACGTACCCGTTCGGGGTGCTGATCAGCCAGGTTCTTCCTTTCCTGAGGATCCTCCCCGAGGTGATATAGTTCGTTTCCAACCAGTTTCCAGGAACCCACCCGGATCGCACCCTCTGGGTTTCTTCCCCAAATGACTGCACGCTCCGGCAGGGCCTTCCCCTGAAAAAGTGCAGGACCCACATCTATTCCATCGAAATCCACATCTTCGGGTCGCTTTACCTGTGCCAGCGACAAACTGGTCGGCATCAGATCCATTCCCACAATCAATTCGGAGCAGGTACCTGGCAGGATACGGCCCGGTGCCCAGACGATCCCCGGTACCCGATGGCCTCCTTCGTACACCGATCCCTTGGCTGCACGGGTCTGGGGACTGGTGGAGTAATTTGCTTTGGTTCCCCCATTGTCGGAGATAAACCAGAGGATGGTATTCTCAGCCAACCCGAGCTTCACCAGTTCCCTGCGGATCCGGCCCACTCCCTCATCCAGGGGTAAGACAAAATGTTTGATCAGCCAGTTGTCATCCCCTGGATCATGGGAATATTCCACGGGTGTTTCTCCGGCGGGCATCTTCCCTTTTTGAGGACCCCGCTGAATGAGCGAACCCCTTGCCTGATGAGGGCTATGCGGAGTTCCATGAGCGGCATAAATAAAGAAGGGTTTATCCTGATTTTTCCGGATAAACTTGATGGTATGTTCGGTGATGAGATCGGTATGATATCCTGGCTCATCATCAACCTCATCGTTTTGCCACCAGTCCTTGACCAGCACCCGGTCGTAGTGGGAATGGGCATCAATGTTCCCACTGATGAATCCATTAAACTGATCAAACCCATGCCGGGTTGGATTAAACTCCGGCTTGTATCCCAAATGCCACTTGCCAAAGATCGCGGTGGTATAGCCTACATCTTTCAGTGCCTCCGCCAAGGTCCACTCCCGGTCGGGCATGCCTCGGTTATGATCCATATGAGAACGATCCGCATTGATCACCACATGGCAACCAGAACGGTATTGATACCGACCAGTCATCAGGGCAGCCCGGGTGGGTGAACATACAGTTCCGTTGGAATGAAAGTCGGTCAACCGAAGACCCTCGCTTGCCAGTCGGTCGATTTCCGGCGTTTCAAAGAATTGATTATCGTAACAACTCAACCCACCCCACCCCATATCATCGGCAAGAATGATGATCAGATTCGGAGCAGCCGTGGGTATTTTGGCTTGGGCCAGTCCCCCGAATAATCCAACCAAGGAAAAGAACCAACAACAGCGAAGGGATTTCTTCATCAATTCGCAGAGCCTTTTCAGCTTGGGAAAGATGAGGCCTTACATGGGCCCCTTCACTATTGCATAATAGCAGCCCAGTTCTCCCTGAGGGATGGTAAAATAAGGGGATAGTTGGTGCTTACCCTGTGTAAGTTCAATCTCGAAGGTCACACTTTCGGAATTTTCGTCCACCGGCTTGGATTCAAAGTCTTTCCCATTTAAGCGCATGGTTGCCGATGTGGCCCCGATGCCCAGGCCTGGACGGGCCCGAAAGGCCTGGTCTGCCCCGGGCACACCAGCTCCGGGGAGTAAGACCTCATTGATTTTCCTACCCGACTCCTTAGGCCAGCGCCTCACCTCCACCTCATACCTGCCTCCACGCACCGCTTTAATTGCCCAGTGCCCAGCATGTTTTATATTCATTTTACGCGGGTGCACGGGTAACTTGTGGCGGTTCTGTGCCTGATTCCAGGGCGGGTACTCCTCCTGTATCCAGTCGTGGCTGGTCAAGGATACCACCGGATGCTCCGCATGCCCCACATAAAGCTCGGTGGTCCGGGCAAAGGAAGGCTCCAGTTCAGCCCACCATGCTTCGTAAAAAGCACGCATTTTTTGGACCCTCTCGGGGTACTCCTGGGCAACATCCTTTTCCTGCCCAGGGTCAGAATCGATTTGGTAAAGCTCCTTCCCGTTGACCAGGCGCCAGCCCTGGGTCATCACCGCAGACTGCTTCCATTTCACCGGATCACGCACCCGCTGGGAATCCGTCACCAGCATACGGTCTGGCCAACCCTGGTCTCCCTTTCCCTGAAGCAGAGACTTGATGGAAACTCCATCAAACTGATACTCTTCGGGCATGGGAGCACCGATCAAATCAAGCAGGGTCGGAGCAATATCGACGGCATGACAAAGAGTCTCCATGGTTCGTTTCTCTGCCATCCCCCCATTCGGCCAATGCAGCATGAAAGGCACCCGGTGCCCCCCATCGTATTCGCTCCCTTTTTGCCCACGCATCCCGGCGTTGAAGATTTCCCGTCCGCGTGCCGTCCCATTATCAGTGGTAAAAATAAAGATGGTATTTTTATAGACGCCAAGGTCTTTGAGAAGGTCCCTGGTCTTGCCCACATTTTCATCAATATTGGTAATCATCCCATAAAATGCCTGAATCGTCGGGCTTTGTCCCTCATACAAATCCATGTATTTTTGTGGACAATGGAAAGGCCCATGAGGGGCATTGGTGGAGATGTAAGCCAGGAATGGCTTTCCACTCTTCGCTGATTCCGTAATAAAGCGGTTGGCCTGCTCAAAAAACACATCGGTGCAAAAGCCCTTGGCTTCGACGATTTCGCCGTTGTGAAAATATCCACCATCAAAGTAGGAATTATCCCATACATCCGGGGTTTGCCCCACTCCACCCCCGCCGTGCCGGTAGACCTCCTCAAACCCACGATCCTCCGGACGGTAAGGAAAATTATCCCCCAGGTGCCACTTTCCAAACATCCCTGTACGGTAACCGGCGTCCTGGAAAAATTGGCCCAGCGTCCCTTCATCCTCACGAAGCATGGACCGTCCCATAATGGTATGCCAGGCACCCGTGCGGTTCGTCCAATGGCCCGACATCAGGGCAGCTCTCGTGGGCGAGCAGGTTGGGGCCACATGGTAATCTGTCAGGCAAACAGATTCATTGGCCAGGCTATCGAGCATCGGTGTCTGAATAATCGGGTTCCCGGTGCTTCCCAAATCCCCATAGCCCTGATCATCGGTAATCACAATCACCACATTAGGGCGATTGGAGGAAGCCTGAGCTTTTGGTTTTTTCGCTGGTTCTACCACGGTTTTCGGTACGGCCACACCCGGATCCACGGACGGATCGGGTTGGCTGGTACAACCACTTACTAAGAAGAGGAGCCCGGCGGTGAATCCTGCGGGCAGATTTTTCCAAACGAACGATTTGCTTTTGACCATATCCGAACCACTCTAAAATCCTCCGGTACTGTTTGACCATTCATAAAAGACCCTAAATAGACAAAAATTGCCCCGATGCTTGGTCTTGCTCTTGCTCCAGGAGATCAAATTAAATAGGGTGCGTTTTTTACGATGCACTTCTCCTTTTCTCTTTTTTCAGCCGCACTCCTGCTTCTTTGTGGATGCAGCTCCGATCCCCATTCCTCAGATCATGGGAGTGCCCATATTCACCAACCTTTACGGGGTGGCGTTTTGATGGAACTGGGTAAGCATGGATCGGGATACAACCTGGAAATCCTCCAAAACCCCCAAGATCAGCTGGAAATCTTTATCCTCGATGCTCATGCCGAAAATTATGTGCGTATCGCCCAGCCCTCCATCGAGCTTACTCTTTCGGACTCCAACCAGACTATGAGTCTGGAAGCCGTCGCCGACCCCGCCACCGGAGAAGCTGTGGGGAACAGTGCTCTTTTCCGTGCGGAAAGCAATATTTCCAGCAAGCTCCCACTTCAAGGCACCCTCCGCTCCCTCAAAATCGGAAGCAAAACATACACCGACCAACCCTTCAAATTTTCAGGAAACCCTCAAAACTAATTTCTATGAGTATTGAGCAAAAACGGGATCAATTAATTGAGGAACTCATGCCTTTTGAAGATCCTCTCGAACGCTTTGCCTATGTGATCGACCGGGCGAAAGACGCCCCCGGACTGGAAGATGAATATAAAATAGAAACCTTTCTGATCAAAGGGTGTATTTCCCAGCTTTGGGTATTTCCAAGGTTTGAAAACGGCACCTGTTTTTTTCAGGCAGACTCCGACGCCTCTATCACCAAAGGTACCGCCACCCTTCTTTGCGAATTGTACAGTGGTGAAACACCTGAGGAAATTATCCGGCTGGAACCAGATTTTTTATCCGAGGTCGGTATCACCCAGCACCTTTCACCCAACCGCAGGAATGGTCTCACCGGGGTACGGGAAAAAATCAAGAGCTATGCCCAGCACTGCCTGGACATAGAATAGTAATTTAGGGAAATTTCTTGTTCGCCGCCCAGGGCATAAGTTCGCCCGGGGAGGCTTCCACATGCACAAGGACCTCTGCTTCCTGATGCTTTAATTTGATACGGTTCAAAAAATCCGCACTCACAGCGGTTTGGGCAGCGGGGTTCTTGAGTTGCTTTCTCATCATTTGCAACTGGGCCATACCCAAAGATGCCTGCCCCACGCTCCATATAGACTGGGCAGACTGGGCATCCTTGCAGCTAATCGTAAGATCCAGATGCGCATGTCCGCCTACGAATTTTGCGGTCCCCGAAATTTCTTTAATCTGATACATCGCCTGTCCAAGAGTGGTGGCCAGGGGACCGAGCGGCCCATTTGGGTCAGATAGGTTGCTGGTTTCCATTTTTTTGAGCAGCTCTTCATCCAAGGGAATTGAAAACGAGGCAAACTCGGTATTTTCAGAATCGTGGGATGACTGATTGTCCGCGATTTCGTGCTCAAAAAAACCAAGTACATCCTTTCTGTTTCCCAGTACAAATAGAGTCGCGTCATTTTCCGCCTGCATGCCCAAGGTCATGTTGATTCCATCCACTCCACTTGTTTGTGAGGCTTGGGTGATCCCACTCACAGGTAAGGAAAAAAGAGTGGTCTTGCCCACCTTTTCAGGTTTTTCCATTTCAGCGTAATGTTTCTTTTCAACCCGGATGCTTCGACTCATTTCATCGATCTTATCCGGTTCAATCCTGCCATCTCTCCGAAATCGTTCGATATCTGATTTACTGAAAGCCGGCCCAGATGCCCAGCGGTCAAATTTTTCGAAAAAAGTGTCTGGGGATACTTCTCCTTTGGTACGAAGAATGAAAGCCAATGAAGAATCCTGTAATGCCTGGTAATTTCCTGAAGAGGAAACGGGCAAATCAACCACAGTTTTCAGGAAATCTCCCACCACCAGGGAGACTTCGCTGGCATCCTCAATCTGAACCCCCATCTCCTTTTGCAAATCCACCAGATGGTGATCATTCATCACCATGGTATAACCAAAGCCAAGTAAACCATAGGTATTGAGCACCTCCTTGAAGTATGGACTTCCCAACACCCGGTCAGGTTTCACAGAAAAAACCGCCGCCTGATCATCGGGCTTCCAACTGGCAAATACCGTGGTCGCGAGAAAGCACGCGAAGAAGCTGACGAATAATTTCTTCATGCTGGTAGCTAGATATCGAAATTCGAGCGGATTGCGTCAATCGACTGGTTCAGTTTTTCCAGGCATACCCGCCGGCCGTCGTAGGCATGCTGCCCATCCTCCGGGCAACCATGGGGTGACACCCACCCCATCCCCTTTTGTTCATGTAAAAGGTGCACCTGCTCCAACCAGTTTCGGGTTTGCTCCAAATTGGCAAGCAACCGGTTCCCCGCCTTCGCATCCTCCAGGGGGCGGGCGTAGGGAACCCGCTGGGCGGGTTGGCCGTCTTCTCCGGGGTACTCCTCCCATTCAATCTCAGCCGTTTGGCAGGTCTCCCAATAACGAAGACGGGAAAAATCGATCCAATCCTCCGTCAGGGCCTGGGCCATTGCCTCAATCTCGGGCAGGGCGATCTCCGCAAAGGTCTCTTCGCCCTGAGGCTCGTAATTGGATTCGGCTTCCAGTAAAAGCTGGGCCTTTTCGTCGAGAGACTCCGCCAACCCCTTGATCATACCGTAGCGGATCTGGGCAGCCAAATTGCCGTGCAGCATCAGATCAACCGGGTCGATCTCCACGATTTCCTCTTCCACTTTCGGTTGTTCGTTTTGCTCGTCGGTGATGGGTTCTTCTTCGCTGGTTTCCATAATAGTTCGAAATTAAATCTATCTGTTACCCTAATCAACGGTTCTCTTCCAGCCAATGTTCAAATGAATACACTTCACACAAAACTACCGATGAAATTTTTGTAAGAATTCATCATATCAGGGAGTTAATCTGTGAATAGATCAAAAATAAATCGTACCTTATGCTCACACCAAATTGCCAATTGTCGCAAATTGACAGAAATTTTACGCTTTTTTGTGGGTTAATTTCTTGAGTGAGATCTATTACTTCTAAACAATATTATTATATGATTTTTCGCAGCCTATTAATCGTAGCCTTTTTTCCATTTTCTATACTCCTAGGAAAACCGGAAGGTGAAATACAATTCAACCGCGATGTCCGCCCTATTCTTTCCGGTAAGTGCTTTCATTGCCATGGGCCCTCGGAAAAATTCCGCGAGGCCGACCTCCGTCTCGACACTCCAGAAGACGCCTATTTCGAAAAGGATGGATTTGCTGCGATCGTTCCCGGCAGCACCGAGGACAGCGAAGCCTGGCACCGTATCATGTCCGACGACCCGGAAGACATTATGCCGCCCCCCGAAAGTAAAAAGGAACTGACCGATCGTGAAAAAGAGATCCTAACCCAGTGGATTGAGCAGGGAGCCAAGTGGGAGGGCCACTGGTCCTACCTCCCCGTGCAAAAACCGGCTACCCCCGAAACCAGTAATCCGAATTGGGCGAGGAACCCAATCGATCACTTCATTCATGCCAAGCTCGATGAACTCGGGCTCAAGCCTTCCCCCGAAGCCGACCGGCGCACCCTCATCCGCCGGATCTACCTCGACCTCACCGGTCTCCCCCCCAGCCCTGCAGAAGTAAATGAATATCTCGCCGACCAATCTCCGGATGCTTACGAAAAGGTGGTCGACCGCTTACTGGGATCCGATGAATATGCCGAGCGCATGACCCTCGTTTGGATGGATGCCGCCCGCTATGGCGACACCTCTGTGTTTCACGACGACGGCCCGCGCGACATGTGGCCCTGGCGGGACTGGGTGCTCAACGCTTACCGCGATAACAAACCCTTCGACGAATTTACCATCGAGCAGATCGCGGGCGACCTCCTGCCCGAGGCTTCCCTGGAACAAAAAATCGCTTCCGGCTTCAACCGCAACCATGCCACCACCGATGAAGGCGGGGCCATCGCCGAGGAGTTCCGGGTGGAATATGTGATCGACCGGGTCAAGACCACATCCAATGTCTGGCTGGGGATGACCTTTGAATGTGCCCAATGCCACGATCACATGTACGACCCCTTCTCCCAGCACGAGTACTACCAGATGTTTGCTTTCTTCAACAACAATGCCGATCCCGGCATGCAGACAAGAAGGGGAAATCAGGCTCCTGTAGTGGAAATCATGACTCCGGAGCGTGAAAAACAATTAGCGGATGCGGAAAGTGCTTTACAGGATGCACGGGGCCTACTCAATGCCCGACGTCAGCAATCCCTGGATCCCTTCAAAAATTGGTTCGCTCAGTGTTCCAAGGACATCAAAACAAACCCAGGCATCCTGGAGCCCGATGGCCTGGTGGGCTTCTTCCCCTTCGACCGTGTCGACCTGGAAAACAATCAATCCGACAAGGGCATAGCCGAAGCCACGCCTACGATTTTACGGGATTCTCCCATCAAGGTAGCCAATGCCAAATTTAAGAGTGGAATCAGAATCGAAAAAAATGCCTACGCCGAGGTTCCTAACTTTGGAGATTTTGAACACAATCAATCCTTCTCCTTAAGTGCATGGGTCAGACCATCCAACAACCAGTTAAGCGGAGCTGTGATTGGTAAAATGGACGAGGGGAATAAATTTCGTGGCTATGACCTCTGGTTTGAGGGCGGACGCCCCGGCATGCACATTATCCATGCCTGGCCCGATAACGCCTACAAAGTGGTCGCGAAAAACCAGCTCAAACAAAACCAGTGGCAGCATGTCTGTGTGACTTACAATGGCACAGCCTCCGCAAATTCTGTGGAAATCTATGTGGATGGCAAAAAGCAGGACAAGGGCAACCCGCACCATACCCTTAAGAAAGACAGCATTCGTACAGATAAACCTTTGCACATCGGTAGACGGTACCGATCTGCCCAGCTCAACGATACCGATATCGATGATGTGCGGGTCTATAACCGGGCCCTTATGGACAATGAGATTGCCGAGGTCATGGAACTCTCCTACCGGTTCATCCCCGAGCCCAAGGGTCTAGTCTCCTCCATCGATTTCAATTCCTTTGAGGGCAACCAGACCGTGGATAGCGCAAACCAAAAGGATCGTTACACCATCCACGGCAAAGCCAGCCAGACCGAACTGGGCAAGGTGGCTGCAGGATTCAAAATTGAGCAAGATGCTTTTATCGATTCCCCAACTGCTGGCGTACTCGAATACAACCAGGCATTCTCCTGGTCGATGTGGGTAAAACCATCCGAAAAGACCAGCGGTGCTATCCTCAGCAAGATGGATGAACCAGCCAAGCACCGCGGATACGATGTTTGGATGGAAGGCGGTCAACCCGGCATCCACCTCATACATGCCTGGCCAAGCAATGCGATCAAGGTGGTGGCAAAGTCTGCACTGCCTTTAAACCAATGGAATCATCTTTGTATAACCTATGATGGTTCCGGAAAAGCAGCCGGCATTGATATTTTTATTAACGGAGCAAGCCAGCAAAAAAATATCGCTGAGGACGATCTCAATGCCACCATCCATACGGATAAAACCTTCCGCATTGGCCGGCGCTACCACGGCACCCCTGCAAAAGGTATCGAGATTGATGAGATTGGACTCTACCACCGGGTGCTCAATCGCAAAGATGTGGAGAAATTGAGCAAAGTGGATACCCTCTCCCCACTCTTCGCAAAGCCTCTCGATGCGCTGGCCAATGCCCAGCGCACCCTGCTTCATGATGAGTATCTAAACCGCTTTGATAAGGAGTATAAAAACCTCCTTGCCGCCCGAAACAACAAACAGGATGCCCTGAACAATGTTCGTAAAAACAAAATCACCTCAATGGTGATGGGGGATAACCCGCCCAACCAAATGCGCGACACTTACTTGTTGGTTCGTGGGCAGTACTCCTCGCCAGATAAATCCAAGGTCATTCAGGCAAATACACCCAACTTTCTCCCCGCCATGAAAACCGAATCGGAGAAGAACCGCCTCGGCCTCGCGAAATGGCTTACCGACAAGGAGAACCCACTTACTCCCCGGGTCACTGTCAACCGCTACTGGCAGACCATCTTCGGTCGCGGACTGTCCGACACGCCCAGCGACTTTGGTTCCCAGGGGAAGTGGCCCACCCACCCTGGCCTGCTCAACTGGCTGGCAGCCGATTTCCTTGAAAGCGACTGGAATGTAAAGAAGATGATCCGCCAGTTGGTCACTTCTGCCACCTACCGCCAGTCCTCTTTCACCACCGAGGAACACCTGGCGAAGGACCCGGAAAATCTCTACTTCGCCCGGGCTCCCCGCTTCCGCCTGATGGGTGAGTTTGTCCGCGATCAGGCCTTGCATGTTAGCGGATTACTCAACAAGAAATTCGGCGGCCCGGGGGTGAAACCCTACCAGCCTGCCGGTCTTTGGAATGAGGTTTCGCTCGACCGTAGCCGCAAGTTTGTTCAGGACACGGGAGACAAAATTTACCGCCGCAGCATGTACACCTACTGGAAGCGATCCGCCCCTCAGCCAGCGATGGCAGCCTTTGATACACCAAGCCGTGAAATCTGTACGATTCAGCGCCAGCGCACCAATACACCGATGCAGTCCCTGGTTACCCTCAATGACGTGCAGTTTGTGGAAGCCTCCCGCTTCCTCGCCCAGCGTGTCCTGCTTACCGGGCCGAAGGATTTCCCCGGGCAGGTAAACCGTGCCTTTGAACTGGCCACCGGCCGCCCCGCAGACAACCTGCGCCAACAGGTGATGAAAAAGGCATACGACAAACAGAAAGCTGTCTTTGATCAAAACCCTGCCCAGGCTGAAGAATTGCTGGCTATGGGAGATTCCACCCGGGAGAAATCCATTGATGCCAAGGAGCACGCCACCTGGACGGTACTCGCTTCCATGATCCTCAACCTCGACGAAACTCTGAACCGCGAATAATCCAAAACTTTATAATCGCCATGAATCCACTCGACCTTCACCAACTTCATACCCGCCGTCAAATGCTCAAGCTCGGAGCGATGGGCATGGGTGCCCTCGGTTTCGCCAACATCGCTGCCCCTCTGATGGGTGCGATGGGATCTTCCGGTTCCGTCCCCTTGAACGGCACCCTCCGACGCACCCACTTCAAACCCACCGCCAAGCGGGTGATTTACATGTTCATGTCGGGCGGGCCCTCCCATATCGATATGTTCGATTATCATCCAAAATTACGGGAATATCACGGCCAGGAACTGCCCGACAGTATCCGCAACGGCCAGCGCATCACTGGGATGACCTCCGGTCAGTCTTCCTTCCCCTGCGTGGCCCCGATGTTTGAATTTACCAAGCATGGGCAAAATGGGACCTGGTTTAGTGAGGTCGTCCCCCACACCGCTTCCATTGCCGATGATATCTGCCTGATCAAATCCATGCATACCGAAGCGATCAACCACGACCCCGCCATCACTGCGATCAACACCGGTTCCCAGCAACCTGGCAAACCTGCCATGGGTGCCTGGCTGGACTGGGGCATGGGCAGCCCCAACCAAAACCTCCCTGGTTATGTGGTGATGATCTCCCGGGGTAACGGAAATCCCCAGGCCCTCTACGACCGTCTCTGGGGCAGTGGCTTCCTTCCCTCCAAACACCAGGGAATTAAGTTCCGTTCTGCGGGCGACCCCGTGCTCTACCTTTCCAACCCCAATGGGATATCCAAAAGTATGCGCCGCGACATGCTCGATGGCATCGCCGCGATTAACCAGCACAAGAAAACACAAAGTGGCGACTTGGAAATCGATGCCCGGATTGCCCAGTACGAAATGGCCTACCGCATGCAAACCAGTGTGCCCGAACTGGTGGATCTCAAGGAAGAGCCAGACCATGTGCTTGATATGTACGGCCCGGATGCCCGCAAGAAAGGAACTTTTGCTCACAATTGCTTGATCGCCCGCAGACTCGCCGAGCGCGATGTTCCTTTTGTTCAACTCTTTCACCGTGGATGGGACCAGCACGGCAGCTTGCCCCAGGCCCTCCGCAACCAGTGTAAGGATGTGGACCAACCTGCTGCCGCACTGGTCAAAGACTTGAAACAACGTGGATTGCTCGATGATACCATCGTTATCTTCGGGGGCGAGTTTGGACGGACTGTGTATTCACAAGGCAAACTGACCAAGGACAGCCACGGGCGCGATCACCACGGGCGCTGCTTCTCCACCTGGGTAGCCGGGGGTGGATTCAAACGTGGCATAGAGTACGGACGGACCGATGATTACTCCTACAACATTTTGGAAAACCCGGTCCATGTGAACGACCTCAACGCCACTGTCCTGCGGGCCCTTGGGATTGATCATGAACGCTTCACCTACCGCTATCTTGGGCTCGACCAGCGCCTCACCGGCGTGGATCATCCCAAAGTCATCAAAGATCTGCTCGCTTAAGACTCTTGTCTTTTCTCAAGGTTTCTAGCATGAGGAAGGCCATCGGCATCCTCCTGCTTTTGCTCAGTAGCCTCGGGCTTCTATCGAAGGAGCAGCCCAACATCATCCTCGTATTTATTGATGATATGGGATGGGGAGACTTTTCCTGTTTTGGAAATGAGGATGCGCAGACCCCCAATATTGATCGATTGGCGAATGAAGGCATCCGTTTTGAGCAGTTCTATGTAAATTCTCCCATTTGCTCGCCCTCCCGGGTGGCAATTTCCACCGGCCAATATCCCCAACGTTGGAAGATCAGTTCCTACCTGGGTCATCGTGCCCAGAATGCAGAGAGGGGGATGGCCCAATGGCTCGACCCCGAGGCACCCATGCTTGCCCGTGCCCTCAAAGTCTCAGGCTATGCGACTGGGCATTTCGGCAAGTGGCACATGGGTGGGCAACGCGATGTAAGCGATGCGCCGGCAATTTCCGAATATGGGTTTGATCAATCCCTGACCAACTTCGAGGGGATGGGCCCAAAGCTCCTTCCCCTTACCCTCAAGCCCGGCCAGGACCCCACCAAGCCCGGCCGTATTTGGCACCATGCTGAACGGCTGGGGGAAGGATATCAGTGGATGCAACGTTCAAAGATCACCGGCTGGTTTGTCGATGCCGCCCTCTCCTTCATCAAGCAGGCCCAGCAGGATGAAAAACCCTTTTATTTGAACCTTTGGCCCGATGATGTGCACAGCCCCTTTTGGCCACCGGTGGATCAATGGGGGGATGGAAAAAAGCGCACACTCTATCTCGCTGTGTTAGAAGAAATGGACCGCCAGCTTGGCCGGCTTTTCCAGCATGTACAGGATGACCCCGCACTGGCAAAAAACACCCTCATCCTTGCCTGTTCGGACAATGGGCCCGATCCGGGGCTCGGTTCCCCCGGTCCCTTTCGCGGATACAAAACCCAGCTATTCGAAGGGGGCATCCGTTCCTCCCTCGTCGCCTGGGCTCCCAGCCTGATGAAGAAATCCTCGCAAGGAAAAGTAAACCGCGAATCCGTTTTCTCTGCCATCGACCTCGTCCCTACCCTACTTGAAATTTGCGATTCACCCTACCCCAAAAAAATCCAGTTTGATGGCGAATCCTTACCCGCGGTTCTTTTAGGCAAATCAAACAGTTCACGGGAAAAACCAATCTTTTTCCGCCGCCCTCCCGACCGCGACCGCTTTTATGGGGTCAACGACCTGCCCGATCTCGCCGTTCGGCATGGGAAGTGGAAACTGCTCTGCGAATACGACGGTACCGCACCACTCCTTTTCGATTTAGATCAAGATGTTGCAGAGAAAATAAACCTAGCCAGCAAAGAACCAGCCATAGTCAAAAGGTTGACGGACGCGGTGGTCTCCTGGCACCAATCCATGCCCGCAGACAACGGCCCGTCTTTGGCCGGGCCTTAATCATAAAATCGATGTGGAAGATCAGGAATCTTTCTTCTTCTCTTTCGACTTCTTTCCTTGGCCCTTAGTCTCTTTCTTCGGAGCTTTATCTGCTTTCTTTCCCGCTGGGGCTGAAAGTTCTTCCTTCTGGGAGTCTTCGGTCTTGTCTCCGAACTTGGCTTGCTTGATCGCTTCCCGGCGCTCCTCCACGCTAAGCTCGCCATTTCCATCCGCATCAAATTTCTTAATCATCTCCTGCTTACGGTCTTCCCAGGCCTGCTTCGCCCCAGCCCTTTCCTCATCGCTGAGCGTGCCATCCCCATCGGTATCAAAGCGCTGCATCAGGTGCGGAGGAAGCTTTCTGCCATTCTCAACCATCTGCTTACGAAAAGCCGCCCTCTCCTCTTCGCTTAGCTCGCCGTCTCCATCCTTGTCGAATTTTTTGGCCAGCAACATGGGTAGTGGCCCCTTGCCTCCACTCATTTCCTTGCGCAAGTTTGCCCGCTCTTCCTCATTCAGTTTTCCATCCTGATCCGTATCAAATTTTTTGAGCATCTCTTCGCGGCTTGGAAAACCTGGGCCTTTCTTTTTTTCACCCTCTGGTTTCTCAACCGCAGCGAATAAGGCAAAAGGAAACAGACATACAAGAAACAGGGATAATATTTTTTTCATAAGAGTGGGCATAGATAGAAATGAATGAGAATAGGATGGGCAAGGATAGTTACGCTTGAATAGCGTAGCCTCATTGGCTTTTTGCTTGCGGGATGCCTAGGTCGTCAATACTTTTCATCGCTTGCTAGGATGGCGCGGTAGCCAAGTGGTAAGGCCGGGGACTGCAAATCCTCTATTCGCCGGTTCGATTCCGGCCCGCGCCTCCATTCTTCCTTCGGATTCATTCCACGCGTTCCTCCGCAAGGGATTTTTCAGCAAAGCGAAGGGTTCTGGGATTTCTTTTCTCTCTTCACCCTTCAATCTTCACTCCCCCCCCTTGCTCAGCAACTCGTCTGGCGACTCCTTGCGAATCGGTGATTGGTCACCCTCCGGGCAACCTCCTCTCGCTCACGCTCGGGGTCCGGCCCGCGCCTCCATTCTTCCTTCGGATTCATTCCACGCGTTCCTCCGCAAGGGTTCTCTCATCAAAACAGAAGATTACGGGGCTATCGTGTTTCACCCTTCCCAATTCACCCTTCACTCTTCACTCTCCCTCAGTCTCCATCGATCATTCGGCCCAGACCACCGAGGACCGAGCCTTCACCCTGGTTTTTACCTCCTACACTGGGTGCATGTTGCAGGACCCGGTCGGCTAATCTGGAGAAAGGAAGGCTTTGCAGCCAAACCGTGCCAAACCCACTGAGAGTAGCCAGGAACAAGCCCTCTCCTCCAAAGATCATCGATTTCAGTCCACCCGCCATTTGCACATCGTAATTTATACTTTCCTCAAAGGCGACAATGCAGCCGGTATCCACCCGCAAGGTTTCGCCCTGTAATTCTTTACGCACAATTGTGCCCCCAGCATGGACAAATGCTTTTCCATCCCCGGAAAGTTTTTGCAGGATAAAACCTTCTCCGCCGAAAAATCCGGTACCCAGTTTTCTTTGAAAAGCGATGGATACATTGGTTCCCAATGCGGCACATAAAAAAGAGTCCTTCTGGCAAAGAATGCTTTGGTTATGATCTTTTAAATCAATGCATATAATTTTCCCGGGATAAGGGGCGGCAAAGCTGACCCTTTTTTTACCCATCCCCTGGTTGGTAAAGTGGGTCATAAATATGGATTCTCCGGTGAGTGCCCTCTTGCCCACATCCAGTAATTTCCCAAACAAACCTTGGTGTGGCTTGGATCCATCCCCCATTTTGGCTTCAAACGAGATTTGGTCTTCCATGTAATTCATTGCCCCTGCTTCCGCGATCACGGTCTCCCCGGGATCGAGTTCCACCTCCACAATTTGCATATCATCCCCAATCAATTCGTAATCTATTTCGTGGCTATTCATAGGGCTTATGTACTAAGTGATACAGCCTTGATCTCAACTCCCGATTTGAGCGAACCAAAATGGAATGGTGAAGAGCGAAGAGAGAAAAAGTTGTCGAAAATTTGAGATGTCACCCGACCGAGTGTACTTTTTGATGTTCAGTGAAGTATATATTTCGATTGGTTTACTTACTTACTGCCCTCTTATTTCTGGGGTTTAGTGGCCTGATTGCCTATGAGTGGTTGGTTCCCTGGTACTGCGATGCTTTTGATCTGGAATGTACATACGAATCTCTGTACCAGGCGAATGGAAAAATGTTACCCAACCCGTTGGTGAAGAAAAACTAACATCCGCAGGCACAAACCCTCCATTCTTGCCTCTGCATACTTTATTCCCTGCTTACTCGTCCCCCTTCTCCTTTCTCTCTTCAATCTTTCCTTCACTATTCATTAGAATTGCAGTTGCGGAACCTGTACTGGGTACTAAAATCCGAGTGCAATGGGTTTTACAAATGGGTCGATGGGGTTACCTGAAATGGTTCGGGTACAAATCCTTTATCTGGGCATTCTGGTATGGTCTGTATGTGGGCTAACCACCCTTGCTCTGGCTGAGGAAAAGTCTCTCGTTCCCGAAGACCCCAAGGAGCGGGTCGGCCCGGGCATGGCCGAGCTTTTTGAGCGGGTTGGTCCGCTCCCGGAGTATGAACCCACCCGCAACCATATGCATGTGGGCTTTCGCTGGCAGCCCTATATCGACCAACCCAAAAACTCCGAGGCAGATATCGAGCGCGAACTCGGCAAGGTGGGTAGTTATGCCAGCTTTTGGTACATGTCCCTGCACACCCTCCCCAGCGAGAAGAATCTAGATTACCAAAACCACCCATCCAAGGAGGCCCAGGCCATTCGCCATGCGGTTAAACTTTGCAAGGAGCGTGGGATTAAAACGGAACTGGTGATCTGGCAGGTTCCGCTGTGGATGAATGGCGGGGAGGAATATGCAGATTTCAACAAACTCCCACCCGACAACCAGGCCATCTACGACATGGTCAAGGCAACGGTGGAATGGTTTGGCGAGGATGTGGATTATTATGGAATTTTTCACGAGGCCAACCACCCCAAATACTGGGACGGTTCCTGGGAAGAATTAATCGATTTATTTATCCTTCCAGCCGCCCGGGCCATCCGAGATTATGGGGAAGAAACCGGAGACACTAAAATTGTCTCCACCGCCGGCCTCTCTCCCTCCCGCGACTGCAAGGAATGGTACGATGTCCAGCTGGAATACCCCGAACTGATGGGCATGATCGATAACTTTGCCCTTAACCTCAGCGATTTTAATAATGGCTGGGGAGGTGGTTTGCTCACCTGGGTAAGCTCGGTTTGGGACCAGATGGATTATATGGGTGAACGGCTCAACGAGGAGGGCTATACCGACAAAGGACTGGTCGCGGCGGAGAGTTGGATTTGCTGGGATGGCAAGCGCACCCCCCACGGTTCCGAAGGTACAGGGGATACCGTCGAATCCACCCTGCTCATCCTCGGCGAATGCCTCCAGCGCGGGCTTAGCCTGACCAACCTTCCCTGGGCCGACAACCATAGCGATTGGACGATGGGGCTGACCAAGCGGCTTGATTACAATGGACAGCTCGCTCTCCTCGGAGAAAAGCTCTTCCCCAACTTTACCGGCGGTCCAGCCATTGCTTCCCGTAAATTGAAGATTATCGGCAAAGATGAAAAGCTAGTCATCCAAAACGATTCGGCCTCGTTTGAGGACCTGGAGTTTGGTGCCCCCTATGCGGTGGATGATGATCCGAACCATACCCATTATTACCTCTGGCGCTGGTTCGCCCAGTTATCGGCTGGTCCAAACGAATGCATCCACCACACCATCGCGGGCGAGGAAGGAAACGATATTATTTTTTCCGAGGTCGACGAAGATGACTACCTGCGCATCAGCTCCTACGACCGCACCGCCAACCGGTTTATTGTTCTGCTTGCCCGCAAAGATGATGATGAAGACCCAGAGGATATTGAGATCACCCTACCCGCCAGCATACAGATGGGGGCCCGATACAACCGCGATCATCTTTTTGTGGGAGAAGGGTTTAGTGAGGGCGAAGAGGTGCAAGTCCGATGGATCTCCGAAGATATCGAGCCCAAAACAGGCTACCGTAAAAACCTCACCACCGGGGAACCTGCCACCCTGCAAGTCCAAGACGGTCAGCTCACCTTTTCCATACCTTCGGCCCGTCGCCTGACCACCCTTGTTTTTATGCCCAGCAAGCCCTGATTTTAGGGCAGGTTAAAAAACCTTACATAATCGACATACATTTTCGAAGGCAATTGGTCATCCTGCACCGGCCCGCCAGCCCATTTGGCATTACGCATCGCGTAGTTTACATTTACCTGGGCATGTAAGTTTTTGGGGACTTCTCTCTCCCACTCAAAATCCTTCACCTTTCCATAGGTCCGGTTTTTTACCTTACCACCGGAAAAGTGAAAGTAGGGCTCGGTCTTCCATGCGGGCCCATCCTGAGCAAAGTACCAGAAAAATTCGTCATCCGTAACCTTCAATCCAAAGGTAAAGAACTCGTAGAAATTTACCTGGTTGCCCTCAATTCTCCCCCCATGGCCCCAATGGCCCTTGTACACCTGCTTATTAATAAAAAAATGATCTTCCGAACGCTGGATCAGGCAATCCGATGGAATCCCGTCGTAGATTTCATGGGCTCTAAAATCATGCCACCACAACCCGCTCCACAAACGTGTTTTCTCGGGGGCGGCGATAAATTCAAACATATCAATTTCAAGTAAATCTTCGGGTTTCCAATCTCCCACTTTGCGGGAAACCGTCCAAAAGGCACCATACCCCGCATTGTTTTGGGGCAGTTTACAGCGCAATTCCAGATACATATTATTGCGCAGCTCATACCCCGCCCGTGTATGCACACCACCTGAAGAATAATTGAATGTGGTTTCTTTGGACCATGTCCTACCCGGGACTGGCACAGGTTCCCGCTTTTGGGTAAAAACGAGCAGGCCATCCTCTAGGGTAATGTTTTCTTTTTTATAGATACAATCAACCCCCTCGTTCTGAAGATTCTTTTCATTGATCCCCAGGGCCCACATCTCATCGTTCACAATAGCTCCATCAAACTCATCCCCAAAGGCATAGCTGGAACCCGGGGGACCCTCCAACCGGTTCTTTTCCAAAGCCAACAAAGGCATAAGAGCCAACCCCCAAAGGGTAGTCAGACAAGGGATGATTCTAAAAAATAACGAATAAGAAGAAGAAGGGCGGGCAATCATAGGGCAAGGGTTGGCATGAACCCATGGGCAAATTGTAATTAATTCTTATGATTCCATATAAGAACGAAGATTTTATGGGGTCAACTCATCCTAAACACCTTGAGGGTGTTTTTTAACCCATATCTCAAATTCCTACTAGGTAAAGTTTGTACCAATTGAAACGCATAGACGAAATAAATTACATTTTTTTACTAGAAAAGCGTCAGGTTTTTAATTTTCTGGTATTTATAGCTGAATAATGTTTAGAAAAAATAAGATAAATCGTTCCGATTTCCTACGATTCCTGGCCAAAAGCGAGCCCGTTGTACGGTCCTACCTGCGTTCTTTGGTACAGGATTATCATGATCATTCTGAAATCATGCAGAATGCCTTCATTACCGCGTGGGAGAAATATTCAAAATTTGAGGGGGATGAGAATGACTTTTGTAAGTGGATGTGTGTCATTGCCCGCTTCCAGGCGTTAAAATTTCGGCAGACTCAGGCGAGAGATAAATGGGTGCTGTCCGACAAATTGTTGGAAAAAATTTCCACCGAAGGGGTCAACGATATTGCCTCGACCGAACGGTGGATAGAAAAGCTTGAGGACTGCCTCAAAGAATTGCCTGAACCCAACCGAGATTTAATCAAACAGGCCTACACGCCCAAACAAACGATCAAGGCGATGGCTGCCGAGCGGGAAACCACACCCGATGCCCTCTATCAAAAACTACGGCGCATTCGCAAAGCACTCGCCAAGTGCATGGACATCCCCCCCGGTTCCCCCAAGAAAGACTCCGCCCCCGCATACTCCATCTAACCTGCCCTGCCCAATGAACGACTCCGATCACAACCTCATTGAACTTTACCTCGAAGGGAACTTACCTGCCGACAAATGGGAGGAATTTTCCCACCGCCTCGAACAATCAGCCGATATGCGTCGTGAATTTCGCAAGCTTTCGGTATTGGACGAAAACTTGCGGGCTCAAAGCATTGGCTTCCCAAACTTGGCCGAGAGAGAACAAAATAAAACACCACCTGCATACCTTCCCTGGTTGGTTGCCGCAGCTTCCCTTACACTCGCATTCATTTTCTGGTCGAAAGAGCAACAGAGCGATCCCGCGAGCAAATCAGAGGCTGACCATGGAATTACGATAAATTCTAAGAATTTTCCAAGAATCAAATTAATTGATTTTTTCGGACTGGATGAATCTCATCATCCATTCATTGCGGGAGAAACCCAGTTTGAAGTTGGAGAATATAAAACCTCAAGTGGGAAACTACACCTAAGGTTCGGAGAATCGGTGGATGTAATTTTTACTGGTGCATCCATTTTCGAAATCCTCAGCGAAAAGGAAATCTTTGTGCATAAAGGAAATATCAGAACCATTGTGTATGATGCACGGGGCCATGAATTCACCATCCGTACCCCCAGTGCAAATTACATAGACTGGGGCACTGAGTTTTGCCTGAATATTCGTCCAAATACCAAAGACCAGTTTCAAGTGGACGAAGGTCTTGTGGAAGTTACGGACAGTAAAAAGGTCCATTCGTTTGGTAAATTTAGACCTTATAAAAATCCAAACTTAAGGAACGCTCCTTTCACATTTGTCGATTTAACCAATGATTTGCCAGGTGAGGCAGGCTACGCCAGATGGAACGACCAGATTGCAGCAAAATCAAAAGATCCAGACCTGCTCGGGCTTTATACTTTTGGATCCCATAACACGAATAATGTTAATCTAAGTTCCAAAAACTTTTTCCATAATCTGCCCAAAATCACTCCCGCTCTTTTTGAAACAAATAATCCTAAAAATGTATTTTCAAACCGAGCCAAAAGCGGTATCGCAAGCGATTTTATCAAAAGAGACTGCACCTTTTCCTACGGTCGTTGGCGAGGGAGTGGCTCTAGGTCTGTGGAATTCAGAAACAAATGGAGTGCTGCCTATTTTGAATTACCGGGAAAATACGAAGAATTCAGCTTTCAGGCATGGCTACAAATGTACCAGTCGAAATCATTCAGTAACATGCTCCTCAAGCCATTATTTTGGGACGGTTCCGGAAAAATGTGTATCTACACAAATCGAAGTGGAACAATCAATCAATACATGTGGGGGGAAGCAAATCTTCGAGAAAGGCGCATCAGCAACCACAATATTGTCAACGATTGGCAACTATTGACTTACACTTTTGGAAAAGAAAACGGACGGGTTGTTAGCAAACTTTACCTGGATAAAAACTTAATTTGCACGGCCTTTCCTGAGTATACAAAACATATTCAAATGGATGGACTTCTTTTGGGGACATCCAAAAATAGGCAAACCGGAAAAATCGTTAGTAACTTTGATGGTAGAATGGATGAGATTTCTCTCTGGTCGAAGGCTTTTAGCGAGCAGGAAATCAAGCAAGAGTACCACCTTGGATATCCCTTTTATCAGTCATTTTCCTCCGAACTTGTTCAAAAATGAAATTAAGAATTTTTACCGCTCAGGTCTCCCAACTTATAAGTTGAATGACCGCACACTCGCAGCCAATTCCATTGCTGACTGGCGAAACTAATATTTAGCCAACCATTATCGAGGTAGAAAAACCATCACAATCAACGAACCAATTAACCGAACTCACAAAAAAGTACGCCAACCAAACAAACCTAGATGATTTATAAATTGCAAAAGACCCATGATTTAGTAGTAATTTATTATTCGTTTTTTGTGTATTATTAATTTTTCAAGCAATTTTACGTATAAATAATAGATTTTATGAAAACAATATACATTTCCTGCCAGGAGGCTAAAAGATTGCTCGGCTATAAAAACCACAACTCCATCCATTACCTTGTTCGAAAAAAGAGGTTAAATGAATATGTGGTTGGGCCCTTAAAGCGCAAACTCTACAGCCTTCAGGAAGTACGAAACCTGCAAGGTTCCAACAAATCGAGCACACCATAAGGATGGCGGAATACATCATAGAGCCTTTTTATCAGCAGCCCAATTACCTGCTTACCATGTCGCAAGCTTCACGGGTGCTGGGGAATAAAGACTACCGGTTGGCCGAAAGGCTCATTAGCCAAGGCATGCTCAAAACTTATGCCATCCCAGGATCAAAACGGGTCTTGGTAAAATACCACGATGTAATGAGCTTACCGCAAAAAGGGAAAGAGAGTTCCTTAGATTCGGATCAGCTTCTATGAAGAAAAGTGAGACGCCAACCAAACAAAGGGAAGAATTCCTTCCTTTTACGGAAGCAGCCAAACTGCTTGGTAGTGGCAACCACACCCGCATTGCCCAACTGGTGAAACAGGGCATCCTTCCTGCCTACACTCTGCCCCTTACCGACAAACTTAGAGTGCGTAAGTCCGATGTATTCAAGTTGGCTCAGCCTACCCATTGAATTGTACCCAGAAATGAAGGACGAATTATCAGATTTTAGAAAGCTCCGGGACGAGGATCTACTCGACCGCTACGTTTCCGTTACCCAGGCAGCTACCATCCTTGGGTATGCGAGCTATGTGTCGGTTAATGAACTAATCCAAAAAAAGAAAATCACTCCCTACTGGTTGCCGGGTAACTGTAAGAAAAAGATTCTCCTAAGCGACCTCCACAAACTTTTAGCAGAGGCCCGCTCTCGCCCCTCGCCCCAAAAGCGGGGTAAAGGGCGGCCTTCTATTCTTTAAACCTAGAGCAGATGTATTGATGAAAGATAATCAGGAAGAAAAAGAATTTATCACCCTCACCAAAGCGGCCCGCTTGCTCGGATACACCAGTTCACAGATTATCAATCGATTGATCGACGAGAAACACCTAAAAGCCTACTCCTTCCCCGATAGCTCCACCCGCAAAGTTTGCCGCCATGAGGTATTGTCCTTAATCAAGCTATCCGTTCCCAAGGATAGCGAGGACCAGGAATAATACACCACCCGCCCATCTCCCTCTTCCCGCCCATTTTTACTTACCTGAAGTCCGGGTAAGTAGTGCCCTGTAAAAAAATATTAAATTTCATGTATTATTTTCGAGCCCAGAGCTAATAGCATAGTATACGAATATAGAATTTTATCACAATATCACTTATTATACGCTAAACAAATAATTTTATCCATTCAGCCCGTGTTTTTTCTTAAACCTTTTCCCCTTCCTTTAGGAGCCTTCATCAGTGCGCGCTCCGGCTTTTGCCGTTTTCTATGAGTACGGACTGCCTGGTTGATTTTTCCTGGCCTCAGGCTTCCACACCTGCCGGCTCCCCTACCCAACCGGGCAGGTTCTCTCACTTTTATATAATATGAAGATTACGTCCCTTCGTTCTCTTGCGCTTTTGACCTGCGCAATTTCCTCCACCGGGCTCGCTTTTGCCCAGACCATCATCCCCGCCGGTTTCGGGGCGATGAGTGCCACCCAACCTTCGCGGGAGACGGCCGTGCTTACCG
>CAXBQX010000008.1:0-53984 GCA_963978365.1 uncultured Opitutales bacterium
AGGGGTGTATTCTCCCTGATTTTCTTAAACCAGAAAAGTTGAGGACAAATAACATTGCAGGAGATCATAATCCAATATGACCACCAGTAGTTTCCAAAAGCACGGTTAATAAATGCAAAACCTTCGTAGGAGTTGGCACCATACCATGCAATAAAGAATTCCATCGCATAGGCATAACCAACCAAACTTCCCGTCGCCAAAGTGATCATACACATGTTATCAATGTGCTTTTGTGTGATCAGGTCACGAAGACCAAAGACAGCACGAACTGGCAACAAAAGAGTTAACACCATCCCAAAACCAGAGAAAATGGCACCGGCAACAAAATAGGGAGGGAAAATAGTCGTGTGCCAACCTGGTAAGTTCGCCACCGCAAAGTCAAAGGAAACGATCGTGTGGACCGAAAGTACCAGAGGAGTCGAGAGACCGGCAAGCAAGAGGTAAGCCATCTCAAAATTGCGCCAATGGTTATTAGCATTACGCCAGCCCATGGCAAAGAAGCCATAAAAGTACTTACGCCATGTTTGGGTAGCACGGTCCCGTAGAACAGCCATATCTGGAATCATTCCCATGTACCAAAACAACACTGAAACAGTTGCGTAGGTGGAAACAGCAAATACATCCCATTCCAATGGGCTCCGAAATTGAGGCCAAATCGCATTAGCGTTGGGTAATGGAAATAACCACCAGGCAAACCAAACTCGACCAACATGAAATAAAGGAAAGATGCCTGCACATAAAACCGCAAAAACGGTCATTGCTTCAGAAGCACGATTGATTGATGTTCTCCATTTTTGTTTGAGTAGACAGAGGACTGCAGAAATCAGTGTTCCCGCATGACCAATTCCAATCCAAAAAACGAAATTAACAATCGCCCAACCCCAGTTTACAGGATTGTTGTTACCCCAAACGCCAACACCAGTTGAGACGAGGTAGACCAAACCCATTCCAGTAAAACTGGCAATGCACAAGGCAGTGATAAAGCACCACCACCACCAGGTTGGTGTCTTAGACTCAACAATTCCGCAAATTTTGTCGGTTACCCATTTGAAACTCCTGTTGTTGAGAACAAGAGGAACATCCTTCCAAGGAGCAGGATCGACCTTCTTGAGGATCTCGTGCGGTTCTGCTTGATTTACTTCTGACATAACGAATTAATGGGCACCATGCTCATCACCGTGGTGAGCAGGATGTGCTTTGTCATGATATTCTCTTGCGGAATGAGGAGAAGATGCAAAATCAGGCATCTTGGGATTCGGGTTTCTTACCTTGGCCAAAAACGTGGTTCTAGGACGGGTATTCAAGTAACCAAGCACCGAGTAATCACGGGGGTTATTTTTGAGTTTACTGACCTCGCTGGTTGGATCACTGATGTCACCAAAAACTATAGCATCACTAGGACAAACCTGCTGACAAGCAGTCTTGATCGTGCCATCAGAAACTTTGAGATCTTGAGTAGAAAGTTGAATGCCTGAACCGTCTTTGCCTGAATCAAATTTTGCTTTTTGCTGGGCGTTGACCTTGGTCCGAATTTTAGCCTCCTGAATACGTTGAACGCAGTAGGTGCACTTTTCCATAACCCCACGCATGCGAACTGTTACATCAGGGTTTTTGCCCATATCCACAGAAGAATCATTCTTATCACCAAGTGGGCCTTGGTACAGCTCATCCGTTTTTCGCTTATTCCAATCGAAAAAGTTGAACCTTCTAACTTTGTATGGGCAGTTGTTTGCACAATAACGGGTGCCCACGCAACGATTGTAAGCCATCGCATTTAGCCCCTCTTCATCATGAACAGTGGCATTGACTGGACAAACACTTTCACAAGGTGCGGTTTCACAGTGCATGCAGGCAACACCTTGGAATGAAACCTGTACATCGGATGGAATCTCAGCACCATCACGAGCAGTGGAACTGAAGTAGCGATCCAGGCGAATCCAATGCATCTCCCTACCCCGCAGAACCTGATCTTTACCCACTACCGGAATATTATTTTCACTTTGGCAAGCCACCACACAAGCACTACATCCAGTGCACTGATTCAGATCAATGGTCATTCCCCATTGATGAATGCCAAATACATCGGACTTTTCGTAGGTATGGTCTGGGTGTTCGTAGGCAGAATTGCCACGGGGAGTGGTAGTCGCCTTTTCCTCTAAAGTTTTATCTTGGTCTTTCCCCCACATTGGCGGGGAGTGAGATTCAGCTCCCATGTGGGATGCAAAACCTGGATCCGAAATATACTCATCGGCATTGGCTTCGCGAACAATGGCACGACCTTCCATAGACCAGTGCTCTTGAACATTGGCTAGGATTTTAAAACCACCGGTGGGTTGAAGGGAGGCTCCGGTAAGCACGAGTGACTCGTCAGAAAGAAGAGGAGTAACATCGTAACCAGTGCCCTGCCCTACACGACCTACATGAGAGCGCCCATACCCAATGGTAGCGATAATGGAAAAATCAGCTAGACCAGGTTGAACATATAAAGGTGCAGTGATTGATTTACCACCGACATTTACAGTTACAATAGGTGCCTTCTGCTTGCCACCATCAAACTGAGCTGCATCAGGGGCTATTTGGCCGTTTTTATTAAGCATTGTTGGCTTGGGCAACAACCCTAGACCATGATGCTTAGATTCTAAAATATTCGCGAGGACGGGGCTAATGAGGAGTGCATTATCCCATGTTAATTTGCTTATCGGATCAGGGCACTCCTGCATCCAACCGTTATTTGCATACTGTCCATCGTGTGCATGAAAATCAGGAATGATAACAACTTCCAAATTGTCTTCTGTAAGCTTGGAAGATTTGACCTCAACTGGTTTGATGGAAAGTAAAGCTTTCGTAGCCTCCAATGAGTTAAATGAAACAGGCTTAGTAGCTAAGACTCCAAGTCTTAGAAAATCCTCAAAGTTACCGCCATTGGAATATTCAGAGTGAAGATTTTTAACAAGTCCATGATCATCATTCTTCTCTCCAACCAAGTGTGAAAGGAAGGAAGCTTCAGAAACGGTATCAAACAAAGGAGCGATTAAGGGTTGTACCGGGACAAAGGAAGATTGATCCCATGTTGTTCCCAAATCCCAAGACTCAAGATAATGAGACTGCCCCAAGTGGTAGTTAGCGATCTGAGAACTTTCATCAATCGATCCACCAAGGCGTACCACAAATTTGAGCTTTTTCGATAAGTCCTCCCAGTTAATAAAACCTTTGGTTTGATAAACAGGATTGCCACCAAGAATGAATAAACGCTCTACCGAACCGTCATTTATCTTGTTTGCCAGTGAAAGAATAGTATCGGCAGATGCACCAACCTCAATGTAGTTGATTGTGGAACCGATCGAACCAAGCAAACGATTCATCTCATATGCAAGCAACTGAACTTCTGCAGGCAAGTGAGATCCAGCAAGTACAACAGATTTCTTAGGATTGCTAAGTAAATCAGCAACTGCCTCCGAAGCCCATTCTTTTTGAGGGTTTGTGAAGGATGATAGATTTTTAAGGTGCTTCTTTAAAGATTGATTAGAATCACCAATTTTTGAAAGCAATTCAGAAGCAACTAGTGAAGCAAATCCAATCATTTGTGAGGACTCAACACGAAGTCTATGATCCGCAACACCGCCTGTACGGGAAAGATCAGACTCAGCAATGTAAAGCCTGTTCATTTTTCTGGCATCAGCTGAATTTAAGACCTTACGACCCGACATGAATGCCCTAGTGTTGGACAACTCGTTGGGTTCGCGGTTCCCAAGGAAATCGCAGTCTAGAGACAAAACCCGTTTGGCACCTGATAAATTAGGAACCGCACGCAACGCCTTTTTGAGACCAAGAGCTTTCCCTAGTTTATTTTCAGCTGAAGTGTAATCTATCGCATCATGCTCAAACCACTGAATACCTGAAGATGCAATTTTCTTCTGAAGAGATTGGCGAAGTAACGAATGGGAGCGATTGGCAAGAACAGCAACCTTACCTTTGGAAACCTCATCATTTAGAATATCTAAAACAGAGTCAGTGGATACTTTTTTCCAACGATTGACTCCACTTTTCAGAGTTTCCCGAGCAAAGCTACCCTGAGCACGGTCAGGATCGTAAAGGTCAAGAACACTTGCCTGAGAGTAGACATCAGTGCTTCCGCCGTTAGGCAGATAGGATGGATTCCCCTCGACTTTGGTGGGACGCCCTTGATGACTTTCTACGATCAGGGGTTGAAAACCACGACTGGTAGGTTGAGAAGTGGCGTAGTATGCAGGCACACCGGGTATAAGCTCCTCTGGACTCTTGCCATAAGGTAAGATAACTTGCTCGGGCCGACGGCAACCAGTCATGCCAAGACCAGCAAGGCCAAAAGAGGCAGCCATTAATTTAACAAAGCTCCTGCGCTGCACCCCATCGAGCATGCTGGCACCCTCAGGAAACTCCCGGGAAACCCACTCTTTAAAACCATCGGTATCAGCTAAGCTGTCCAAGCTTTTCCAATAATCTTTGCCAGATGGCAGGTCCGGTTGGTTATTTTGCATAATCATCGGTGACATCCAGTGCAGCTTAAAGGAGGATTAACTCCCCAGTTTTCTTTTAGTTCAAGCCCGGCATGAACTTGAGCGATTAAAGGGTCAACATCACCATCGCCCTTGGCTTCCCAGGATAAGTTAGTGACTTCATCCAAAGGCCGAAGTGCTTTTTCAGGGTTGCGGTGGCAATCCAAACAAAAAGCCATACTGAGATGTTTATCATGGTGGACTTCGACCATTTGATCGACACGACCATGACATTCGACACAACTAATACCACGATTCACATGGATTGCGTGGTTGAAATAAACATAATCAGGAGCTTTGTGGATACGAACCCAAGGAATTGCTGGGCCCGCATTTAAAATACCATCTCCGTTCAAATCCTCACCATCCGAGAGCTTACCATCTTTATTTGTATCTTCTCCGTAGTATGAATCACGAACAGGTTTAAGTAAGGCAGAATCTGCTTTCACATTTTGGTGGCAAGACATACAAACATTCGCTCCAGGAATATTCGCATGAGAAGATTTATCCACACCAGTGTGACAATAACGACAATCAATGCCTAATTCGCCAGCGTGAAATTCATGGTTGTAGGAAACAGGTTGGGTGGGTTGATATCCAACTCTGGTGTATTTCGGGGTCGCATAATAAGTTATACCAGCCACAAGAACACTTCCAACCATGCCAAGCCCGACAATGACCTTAAGAGGAACCGTATTGGACCATCTAGGGAAAATATTTCTCACAATTGGGCTTTAAAAAGTAAGGATGAATTCAAAATAGAAAGCTATGAAGTATATTTAGAATGCTGACCACACAATATTAAAAAATTTAAACACAACCTATTAAATTTACTTAATGCATTTCATTAGCAGTCTTAAGAATCGCCAAAACATGATTTTGCTTCATTGGATATTGAAATTGCGTAAATGTATTTGAATTGAAGACGAAACCTAAAAGATCAGACCTTCTTATAATTGGGGGAGGAATGGCAGGAGTTTCGTCGGCAATCGCGGCTGCTCAATCCGGTGCTACCGTGCAGCTGGTTGATCATCTTCCTTACCTGGGAGGAAGTGTGAGCGAGTCTTATCAACAGCCGTTTGATATAGTGCTCTCCACAAACAACCCCTTTTACCGTGAAACAGGTGTTTGTGAAGAAATTTTACAATGTCTACGCGAGGAAAACACCGAAGGCACTTACACCGGGCAAGCCAGAGCACTCCACTCCTTGCTTTCTAAGTACAATGAAATTTCAATATTATTGGGATATCATTGCTTGGAGGCTGGCCTCAACTCCTCTCAGGACCGGATCGAGTCCTGTCTTTTAGTAAATTTGAACAAGGGGGAAAAATTTTTACATCGTGCGGATTACTATATCGATTGTTCTGAATTTGCTGAGCTTGCACAAGTTGCCAAGGCTCCAGGCGAGTTTCATTCCTCGATCAACCCTGAAGATAAAGATAGTTTTAAGAAAAAGAACAAACAGCACCTGTTATTTGAAATCGGAACAGCTGATAAGCCCATAAGGTTTAAAAGTCCAAAGTGGATAAAAGCAAAATGGGAAGATAACGCTTTGCCTGCTCAAATTTCTCTTATGGAATCCCTTCAGAAAAATCTCCCAGGGGTTCATCACCTAGAATGGATTGGCGAGAACGAATCTTTTCAGACGACAGACGAAATCTGTTGGATAGCATGGGACTATATAAAAAACAGATCTCCTCTTAAAGATTCAGCCCAAAACCTGTTCGTTCACAAAATATCACCTTTAAATTCACCCAGTTTTTTATACCGGGGAAAAGGGGAGTATACTCTGTGCGAAGCTGACCTTACCCTAGGGGCTCGTTTTGATGACTCCGTTGCAATCAGCCGGGCCCCCATTTCCCCTCTCCATACATCCAGTTTCTCCTCTGAAGAAAAAATTGTTCTCCCCAATGTTTTTGAAATTCCGTTCCGGTCTTTATTTTCGGCCAAGATCAAAAATTTATTTTGGGCTGGAAATCATATTTCCTGTGATGAATTCACATCCAACTGTCTCTCCCACCCTCCCACTCAATCGGTCATTGGAGCTGCCGTCGGGTTTTGTGCCACTTGGTGTATGAAGCAGAACAGACTCCCCCACACCCTTGCTAAAAAAGGGCATATTGAAGGCCTGCATCAGGAACTGAAGAGAAAAAATCATCCTTTTACAAGTTCCCCCCTGCCTGATGAGTCAGACCTCGTAAGATACGGTCATATTCACGCATCCACCACTTGGGGTGTGAATGATTTACTTCATCTCCCCCAAATTACGGGAAAACCGACCCGAAAGTGCCTGGTTCAATTCCCCGTTCTTTCCGATCAAGTAGATCGCTTTCGAATCTTGATGGATTGCCCGGAATATCAGGACTTAGATTTTCGCTTACTCGAAGGATCCCAGAAAAATTTTCATATTCCAGGTCCATGCCTTGAAGTCAGCACTGTTCGTACCGAAAAATCTGGAAAACAATGGATAGAGATCAAACTTGATGCTGAGATCCGAAATCCAGGCTGGCATTTCCTGGAAATTCAATCCCCTGCAGAATTTAGAATGTTAGAGTGCGAACATGCACCCGTGGGTCACATCTTATTATACCCACGCAATTCTTTTCCTGAGTCCCCTCCTTCCAATCCATACTGCGAATACGCAGTTCCAATTAACTACAGTCCCATTCCACACCGCGGTGCTATTCTCGAAACATTCCCTCCCCAAAAAAGCTACGAAGTTGACCATATAAAAAGTGAGTACTCCCGCCCTTCGAAAAAGCCGGATCTTTGGATTTCTCAACCCACTAGTTTTGTTTATCCAGAATTTATAGAAGTTACCTGGGATCAAACGGTAAATATATCCAGAATCGACTTATTTTTTGATCCATCATTTGGATACCAAACCTCACCTACCCCTACTTCAGCATCTATTTCAACACCGCTGTCTCTTATTAAAGACTACAATCTTTACTATACATCTAGCTCAGGGAAATCGACTTTGATCAAGGAAGTAACCAATAACTATTCAAGTCACCGGCACCACCTCTTGGATCTGGTTGATGTCCAATCCCTGGAAGTTGAAATTATATCTACCCACGGACTTAACCGTGCTCAGGTTTTTAAGATCGCAGCTTATGAATAAGTGATGAATGTTTGATTGATTTTCTTCGATAACTGCGATTGATTATTTTCTATGAGAGCCTTAGCCACAGTTTTTCGATTGCTTGCCACATTTGCCCTCATTGGATTGGCCGGAGTATTATGGCTGAAATGGGATACTTTCACCTCGCAGAGTCATTCTTTCTTAGACGAAGTGGTGTCAGACGCCTATACGATCCTACAATCTGAACGGGATGCCCAATGGAAGGATATTGATGAAAAGAAATCCTCCTTCTTTGAAATTTTTGACGCAAATGATCCTGTTGGTCAAAACGACGAGAACCCTCTTCTTTTAGCTAACGACTCTCTTTCCTCTGCCGAGAAAGCCATCCTCAGAAATCCAGAGTATGGAGAAAGCCTTAACAATTTGAGTTTGGAGTACGGAGTGGATGCCCTCGTATGGAATACAGAAACCAAAACCTGGCAGTCCAACCCAGCTGTTAAACTGAGCTCTCCCTCCAGCTTCAAGGATCCCTTTTCGGATGAATCTAAATTTCCCAAAGAAGATCTTAAACTCGAGGATGGCACCGTCATTCGTGGAGTTACCCGGCCCAACCGGTTAAGAACTGTAATTGGTATGTTCTACAAGGATCGAGATGATAAATTTAAAGAAATTTCCAAACTTCGTGAAATGGTCGTTTCCCGAGACCAAGAGCTTCGTGAATACCAAAATCTTTATGCCAAAGAAAAAGAGCGTAAGGAACAACTCGAAGGAGAAGTGGGGGAATTAACCGTTAAGGTTGCCGGTCTTGAAGAAGATCTCAAGAGAGAAAAAGAAGAGCGTCAGGCTGAGAAAGAAGCCGCCGAGCAAAAGGAAGAACAATTAAATCGGATTGTGGCAGACTTGGAAGAACAGAAAATCAAAACCGCACAGGAACACCAAGAGTTTATCGATACCCTGCGAAATGAACAAAAGGAACAAATGGCTGCCCTTCAGGATGAAATCCGAAAAGCAGATGCTGAAGGCTATAAAAGAGGGATTGATGAAATGATTGCAAAACAACAAGGGGGAGAAGTTGAAAAGCAAAATGAGGAAGTCGCGGTGAATCCATTTCTGCCCACCGAGGATGGCCCTCCAAAATTATCCCAAGCTGAGCTTATGCTTGCCGCACAAGCCAAGACAATTGGCGAAACTGGAGTCCCCTCAACCGTCGGTAGAGTCGATGGAAAATCTGGCATGATATTGCTTCCTTTGGGCAGTGAACGCGGAGTTTTGCTGGGTGATGTCTACACGCTATGGAAAGAGAAAAAGAAAGCCGCTCGCATTCGTATCCAAAGCGTAAGCCAAGGTTTCTCACTCGCTTATCTTCTTCCGCAATTTGGTAACCCGCAAGATCTTAGCCCAGGCGACAGCGTCCATGTTGTTCCAGAAAAAGAGGAAACTCTCTAACTTACATTAATGAAGACTATTTATTTTCTTTCAGCATCTCTCCTTACATCCTTACTCTCTGGTTGCTTTACTGCTTCCCCAGATGATTCAAGGATCCCGCAAAGCCGACCTGCAAGCTGGGAATACAGCTTACCGGGCGGTTTTGACCGAGGTGGCTTTAACCGTTAGTTCCACCAAGGCTTTCTATGCTGCCGGATTCTAAATCATCCGGATGTCTCTATTTGGTTGCATCACCCATTGGGAACCTTGGGGATATATCCTCCAGGGCTATTGAAACTCTTATAAACTGCGATTTCATAGCCTGTGAGGACACCCGGGTAACTGGGAAATTACTAAGTCGACTCGAAATTCAAAAGAAACTCATTTCCTATCGTGAAGAAAATGAAAAAACCAAATGTGTGCAAATTGCCCTGGAAATAGAGCAAGGCAAGAAAGTTGCACTCTTATCTGACGCCGGTTACCCGTGCATTAGCGACCCTGGATTTCGTCTTGTTCGGGAGTGCCATACAAAACAACTGAAAGTCATTCCTATTCCAGGCCCCAATGCTGCCCTTACCGCACTCGCCGTTTCAGGACTGCCCACCCATCAATACACCTACTTGGGTTTTTTACCTAAAAAAAGTGCTCAAACCAGAAAGATTCTCGATTCATGGATAGCTTACGAAGGATCAATCGTTCTTTACGAATCCAAATATAAGGTTCAAAAAACCCTCGCCTTGATCGCTGAAATCATGGGAGAAGACCGTTTTGTATGCTTGGCCAGAGAATTAACTAAATCCCACGAATCAATTATTACCGGTCGGATTACTGAAGTTATTGATCAACAGTCTAAAAGCAGTGGTAAGGGTGAGTTTACGCTCGTGATTGCCCCCCAGAACTATTCTTTTTAAGACAAAGGAGGGATGAAAGCTGGGATCATCGATATCGGATCCAATACCTGTAAGCTTTTAATTGCTGAGAGGGAATCTGCTTCCTCCCCAATGGATTTTGTAATCCTGGAACAGTCCTCCCTGCCCTGCCGGTTATTGTCTCTTCAAGCAGACGGTCAAAATTTTATTGAGGAAAAAAAATCTCACCGACTCCTTCAGTGTATTCGAGAATTTATGAAACTATGCAAAAAGCATGAGGTTCATAAAGTACAAGCTGTTGCAACTGAAGCATTTCGTAAATCATCCAACCGCCAACAAATTTCCTCACTCATTGAAAAAGAGTTCGGCTTTGAAATAAACATTCTCACCGGGCAAGAAGAAGCCAGGGGGATCGCCAAAGGGCTCGATACAGACCCTAATATTAAAAGTTTTCAAAGCTACTCAGCCCTAGACATCGGTGGAGGTAGCGTGGAATTCATCCATGTAAAAAATCAAAAACTAATAGAAGTCCTGAGTCTTCCAATTGGAGCCGTGCGGATTGCCAATATGGATCCTTCTTTCAGTGAGGAAATCATTCCACCCGAAAATCAGAAAATGTTACGAACTCATGTAAGGGAAATGATTTCGGGCAAACTCTCCCATTTTTTTGAGAAAGAAAACCAACTCGTAGGGACTGGAGGAACCATTGTTTTTTGTAGGAACATTTTACAACGATTAAACAATCAAACTGATCATGCCTGTATCCAGAGGAGAGAGCTCGAATTCCTGACCCAGACGGTTTGCGGGTTGAAGATTTCTGACCGGATTGAACGCTTCCCTCAACTACCCGCCGACCGGGCCGATATTTTTCCGTATGGGTTACTCACTGTTTTGGAAATCATGAGCTTATTTGGTACCCAAACCCTTACCCATTCATTCCACAATTTGAGGTATGGTTTAGCCAAGGAAATTTTCGATTCACTTGAAAGCTAAAACCCCTCATAGGAAAACCAGCAAAAGGAGAGTGGTTCGATCCGAGTTTGGTTCAAACCAGAAGAGCCATAGCTAGCCAAGACCTCCCCTGGTTGGTACCATGGTTCTGGCAGATCTAGATGCAGTTCAGAACAGGATGAGTTGGCAGTGATTAAATACCTCTCCCTTAATTCTTGATTTGCCCATCCAAACGCCACACCAGATCGATGTGATTCAAGAAAAGAATAAAGCTGCCATTGTTCTTCATGAGGTCGCCTAGATCTTCTCCCATGATTGGATAATCGCAAACGAATCATTCTTCTCACAAAAGCAACCTCCTCGTGAAATATCTGCTCCATAGGATAATTCAAGGCATTCACTTCTCCGTCTAGATAGGTATTACGAATCCCTCTTTTATGACGTAGGAAATCCTGCCCGGCGCTGAGCATTGGAACCCCAGGAGCAACCAGAAGCAGACCGAGAGCAAGCATTACCCGACTGACAAGTTCCGGAGCCATAGTGCCCTCTTCATCGAACGGGAATAAGTCGCGAAATCGATCCACCAGTGCAAAATCGTCGTGGGATTCTAAATAATTCACGGACTGACACGCGAAGCGATTGTTTTGATCCAGACCATTTCTCAAAAGCTCAAGAACCGCGTCATTTCCCGTATGATTTTTAGCAAACAACAAAAGTTCTTCCCTGCATGCATCACTCCACAAGGCATAGCCTGTTTGATTCATTTGCTCAGGCAATCTCCCCCGAAAGCTCCAAGGTTCTGCAAACAAGAGGACACCGGGCTTAATTTTCTTTAATTCTGCCTCTATTTCAGCGAGAAATTCGTAGCCAAGCAACTCACCTAAATCAAAACGAAACCCATCCACATCAAACGTCTCTACCCAATAGATTAGGCTGTCAAGAATGAGTTTCCTAGCCGGCTGAGAATTGCTGTTCAAATCATTCCCACACCCACTGAAATTCGTGAGTTTCCCTGATTCCTCAGCGAGAAAATACATCTCCCGATCTAAATGCATGAGATGAGGTGGAATCCCCACATGGTTATAAACCACATCAATCACAACCGCCATTCCTTCGTTGTGTATAGATTCCACCAAATCAGAGAATTCCTCAATTACGCTCCCATCCCCATGATCTCTCCCATAAACAGATGCAGGTGAGAAAAAATTAATAGGCATATACCCCCAATGGTATTCGTTTTTGGTTTTCGCATCGAACTCTTGAACTGGTTGAAGCTCGACCACATTGGCTCCGAGTTGATTCAAGTAAGAATTTTTTGATTTGAGCCATTTAGAGAGCCCCCAAAATCCTAGCCTATCGTTTTCTTCTAAGTCCAATGGGGCATGTTTCATTAAATCCCTAACATGAGCTTCCACCACCACCACATCTTCCATAGGTGGCGGCGTGAACCTCTTCTTCGTCTGTCTAGGTTTCTGAGAAATTGCGATCCCATACCCACCCCTTCCACTGGTTGCTTTGGCATAAGGGTCTACAATTTCTTTGGCAAATTTTTGTCCGAGCCCATCTATTTGATGTACTCTGAACTTATAAAGCTTCCCTGTAAGGTCTTGGGGAAATGCAATAGTCCAGCAACCATCCTCCGATAAGTGCATCGGCAGGTACTCTTCCTTCAAATTAGATTGATTCGCTAAAATTAGATCCACCCCCACCGCCCGAGGTGCAAAAAGTCGGAAAGAGGAATGTCCATCCTTAGAAGAAAAACCAAATTGCCCGGTCGGTCTGGTTTGGATCCACTTTTCCAGACCACAGCCATTGTTCGGAGAAACCAAGCGAAAACGAAATAAATCCAACCCCGTACGCTTTTGGCTAAAAGAATGATTTCGTGCCGAAGAATTATGGCCCGTGGAGGGGAACTCCGCATGAGGTTCAATCCACCTTCCCTCATCCGTACAAAACTTGAACTCACATGTCTCAATTTCTGCCAATATTTGTGGTTTTATCAAAACCCCTACCCCACCTTGAGTCTCGGATAAGAGATAATCTTTAGAGGGTTTCCAATCGTTAAAATCGCCCAATAGGTAAATTCCGTTCTGTTGTAGATCATGAAACCTTAAGGTTTCAGAGCTAAGGTAGAACAACCATCCTTCCTCAACTTGAACATAGCCCCCCATCTCCGCACGATCCATGAGATCGGCTTGGCTAAAATCAAACCCGACTAATCCACTTTCCGAGACCAAATCTTCAGGAACTTGATCCCCCTTCCAATCTTCCTCCAGTGCAATCCAACCGATCTGATCACTTTCCACCCAAACTTTACCACCCCGAACATATGACATAACATCCAAGATTCATACGGATTCCTGGTCAGGATGCACTCAAAATCCTTTTGCTAAGCGGATCTCAACAAATTATAAAACACAGCTAATTTCAAATGCCTCAAAACCAAAAAGAGAAAATCCTGGTAGCGATGTCAGGAGGAGTAGATAGTGCAGTTTCGGCTATGCTTCTCAAGCAAGACGGGCATCCCGTAGAGGCTGTATATGTTCGTACCTGGGAGCATGAAGAGGATCTACTTGGAGACTGCCCTGGGGCGAGGGATTTAAAAGATGCCGAGGATGTTTGCAACCAGCTGAAGATTCCATTTCGAGTCGTCAACTACTCGAATTTCTACAAGTGCGAAGTTGTTCAACCGATGGTGGAAGGATATGCAGACGGGATCACTCCCAACCCGGATATTTTGTGTAACAAACAAATGAAGTTTGGAATCCTGATGGATTATGCGAAGGAGGAAGGGTTTGATGCACTAGCCACGGGTCATTATTGCATCCAAAAATTGAATGAATCCAATCGGGCTGAGCTTTGGGAGGGACTCGATAAAAATAAAGACCAATCTTATTTCCTGGCTAGGCTATCCATTGAACAACTGAAGTTTGCAAGATTTCCAGTGGGTTCATTTGAAAAAAGTAAAATTCGCAAGCTTGCCCAGTCCGCAAATTTGCCGGTCGCGACAAAAAAAGACAGCCAAGGGATCTGCTTTTTAGGGAAGGTTAAGGTTTCAGACTTTTTATCGCATTACATCCAAGAAAACCCTGGCGATATCGTAAACCAATCCGGTGATAAAGTAGGCACTCATCTCGGGCTTCATCGCTATACCCTTGGACAAAGAAAAGGGATCGGAGTTCCTTCCAACACGGACAACCAAAATTATGTGGTAACCGGGAAAGATGAATCGACAAACCAACTCATCGTAGCCTTTGATCAACCTGAGGAAAGCACCCTTTGGGCGAAGCGGTTTGGACTTACAGAAATAACCTTTATTGACCCTAGATTTAACCATTTAGAAAGTATTGAACTACTTGGAAAGGCGAGGTATCGGGACCCATCCACACCGATCCGCTTAACCATCAACCTCGATCGCTCAGGTATCGTTGAATTTAAATCTCCTCAACGAGCCCTTACTCCGGGACAGATCCTCGCATTTTACGATGGCGAGCAGCTTGTGGGTTCCGCCATCTATTCTCTTTCCAAATTTGGCCGGGCTGCCCTTTCAACTTGATTTGGTCTATTTGCGAAGCATAAATAAAGGATAGCCCATGCGATTAAAACTTTCACAAAAAACCAGAAACAAGCTTCCGATTGTTGAAGATCAAGCTCCCTTGAAAACGAAGGAAAATTTGGAGGAGTACCTTCAGGGAGCTATTTCTTTTCTGCAAACTCAACAAATAGCCCTTCAAAGAACCATCGCTGTTTTAGAGGAAATCGCCCAACTTGCACCGACGATGAAAGCCGATATCATTCGAAAGGTCTCCAAAGAGGAAGAAGTTTCCTCCAGAAAAAAACTTAAATTGCTCAGAAAGGAACTGAAAGCATTGGCGAGCCTGTCTTTCAATAAGCAACCTCTTTTCAGTTCCGAAGATTCTGACACCTCTTTTCCATTATTTGAGAAGGGAGGAAGCAATGCCCCTCAAATCAAACAACCTTCTGCTCCCTTTTACTACAAACCGATTCAAAAAACGAGTCACGAGGTAAATCTTGAATTGGTTCATTCCTCGCTCCAAGCAATTCAGGAAATGCTTGGACAAAATAATTCTACCACACAGGACTTACAGACCAGTTTTAAAGCTCTTGCGAGCGACCCCGAATCCTACGCAAAATTGCAATTTTTTGAGGAAAGAGTTAGGACCTGGGTTTCCGAAATCATGGACGGTCAGGATGGTTTATCCGTGCAAGCTCACATCTTAAGCCAAAGAGTCGATGGTTTAGTGAGCGGACTCAAATCCAATCACCTAGACTGAATTTTTGACGATGAATCAGGACAGACCTTCTGCACCGACACCTGGGTCTGGTTCAGGTCGCCCTTTCCTCGGTATTCATTTTGTCAACTGTGGCACATACGGAAGAATTTACAAAAACAAGGAAGGGAATGCCTATGTAGGGCACTGCCCAAAATGTATGCATGCCTTACGAGTACGAATTGGTCCTGAAGGAACTGGCACTCGTTTCTTTAAGTGTTTTTGCCCTTAAGAAGTTTGGGGTTAAGGAAAAATTCCTACGAGTCAGGGCTTCTCAAAATCTGGTTGGCTTGATGTATTGAACTCCGGCAGGGGGTCGGTTTTCATTTTGTTTTCCATCTCCTGAATGAGATTAATGGTTCGATTGCCAAGCAACTCATTAGCCGCCTCCTCCGCCAGAATAGAAGGTGATTTTGGTAGCGGAAACGGACTCAACTGGGTCGTTTGAGGAGCAGAACCATCAGGGTTCACTTCAGGAGCGAGGGGTGTTTCAAAGGACTTAGTATTTTTTTCCAACCAACCAAAATATCCAACTACACAAGCAAAGGCTCCAACCAGAAAGAATATTTTAATAGGTGAAAGACTTTTGGGCTCACTCTTCGAATCGATATTGGCAGAAACCTTTTTAGCCGCATCACCCTTTTCACTCTCACTCCTTTCACCTGATTCTTGCTCCTCACCAAACCACATAAGTAAGGATTTCTCAGTTTTTTTTGAGATCTCTATCTCGTCTTTGTAAAAAGATTTGCTCAATGCACGGAATGCATTCTCCAGCTCCATTATTACTTTTTCCAACCGGATCTTAGCCTTTTGCCAATCCGAATTGAAACGGAACTCTTTCTCGATTTGGACCGCCTGATCATCCGAAAGTTCCCCCAATAGATACCTCGTTATCGGCACACTCTGATCCCTGGGAATCTTATTTTGATTTGGTTGGGAAGAGATAAATTCGAGCACCCACTCCAAAGGAAGCCTTTGTTTTTTCAAAAGATCACTTATACCCACTGAATCCCTGTTTAATTTAGAATACAGAAACGCCTGATACTTGATCCCCTGAATAGATTGCTTCTCATGCAATCCTGGTCGGTATTCATTCGTCTCAAAAAGTTCAAGTTGCCCCTGGTTTGGCTTTTGTTTTTGAGTCAATTCAACCAGAAGCTTCTTTTCGAGTTCTTCCCACAAAAGAAACTTTTTCTCCATGGGTGAAAGAAATTCCCCAGTCGGTAAAACCTCTAATACATCAACAATCAAGGGATCGATTAATTGGGAATCTTTCAGGCGGAGATAAGCAAAATAAAATACCTCCCGGCTCCATTGCCTACTTACTGGGATCGAAGCTGTCATTTCTCTAATGAGAGCTCACCTTTTTCTTCCAGTAAGAATTGAATCAATGCTTGTACCATGCCATTGGATAAGACCTTCCCTTTCGATCGATCCGTCCACCCAATCTCACTAAAGATCGATTTCCAACTCTGGGGGAAATCACCCGTGGGCCAATGCTTCCAAATCTCAAATGCATCTGTAGCACTATGAGCACTCAAAAGTGGAAGCATCGCATCAATCCAAATGGTATTTGCTTTTCCTGGTGCAAACTTTCCACCCAAGACTGAATCTTTCCATTTTTTTACTAAATTCAAAATAGGCTTTCTCCCTACACCAACCATGTCTTTCGCTTGCTTAATAGATCCAATCAAATCCATCAAATCATCAGTCCAGTTGGGGTTCTCCGAACATAATTGGGCATATTGAAGAAGACGGGCACGCGGATGATTCATCGGCCTGGACCCTTTTAATTTCCAATTGTTTATCGATGAAAATATTTCAAGGGGGTCCACCCTTTGCTCAACCCAAACACAAAGTGGATACATGTGGGAAATCCTCAGCATACTTGATTTGTTTCTCTTATAACCAAGAATTTCCAAAAACCATTGATGGCACACATCTGACCACTGCTGGTTATCCAATCGGTTGCGGGCAAATTGAATCTTTGCCTGCCATCTTTTGAGTGCTAATTGATCCACTTCCACGGGAGTAAGACTCCCTAGCTTGGCAAAGGATTGTTCTAGATCAGTCAACCGACCCGATAATTTAGCTAATGCATAATGCTCCGCATACTCCTCCAGTGCCTGAAACAGATGAGGCAATAAAACAAGAGTGGGGATAGGCTTTCCATTTTTGGCATGGACCGGATCGTTGATCCCATTACCTGAAAAAACGGATACCTGCAAAAGGACTTTTTCAAAATTAGGGTCTTGGTGGTGTTTATGTTGGCCCCATTGATTCGGATAGAAGTGAATCTCCACATCTCCGTGGTATTGGACCCCATCAATCATTAAAACAGCACCTATGAAATCGGGTCCCTCTTCAGCTACATTCCATGACCCACAGTCGATCACAACAATTTTCTTACCACACTCGGTAAACAAGGATTCAGTTAAAAAATCTTGCTCCTTCCAAATCTTCTGAATGACTTTTTCCTCGATCTTGACCGAGCCATAAAAACCAGGAACCTCCTGCACAACCCCATCGGTTTTCTGTATATTTCCTGCTTTCACAATTCGGGAATATCGAGCTTATTGTGAAAGGGTTCCTGTAAATTATTTTTCTTCCCTTTTCTTTGTTCTACCTGTCTGGTTATCTGATCAATTGAGTATTCCAGTTTTTTGATCAATTGGTCCACCCGCATCGCAGAGGCACCACAGGAATAAGCACAATTACGGATCAGATTATCGTTCGTGACCACACAGATTTGGGATGGGTATTTGGAAGCCATAACCATACGCTCAATCACACCATCCGCTCCTTCTTGGGAGGATGAATAAACCACATCCAATAAGTTGGAAGATCCAAACTTTTGAATCGAACCTCGTCCACCCCTCCCATCAAATACAACCGTTAAGCGGGTGCCCGTATTCGTTACTGGTTCAAGCATCCTGACCAAACTATCCCTGGCTTGATTCCGATCTACCGCAAGTTCTTGCAGAAGTTCCGGAATGGCATGGATGGCATTATTGCCATCGATCATCAGATGTTCTTGCATATCGTTTGGAAAATAATCTAGGTATAATCGATCTGGGGATGAGTCCCTATTTTCCTACAACAGATTACCAAACTTTCCAACAAATTCATGAGCTTAGCATTTCTATTTCCTGGTCAGGGTTCCCAAGCCAAAGGCATGGGTGCTGAATCCTTTGAGCGTTTCCCAGAGCTTGTGCAACAAGCCAATCAAGAGCTCGGGTATTCTCTGAGCGAAATCTGTCTGCATGATGAAAGCAATCAGCTTGGCCAAACTCAATACACTCAACCAGCCCTCTATCTGGTTAGTTTTCTTGAGGCTAAATCAAAAATGGAAGATGGACAGGTTCCAACCGCGGCCGCAGGTCACTCGGTTGGTGAATTTGCCGCCTTGGCAACCGCCGGAGCTATCTCCTTCCTTGATGGATTAAAAATGGTTTCCAAAAGAGGTGAGATCATGGCCCAAGTAACTGGAGGTGGAATGGCTGCAGTCATTGGACTGGATGAGGATGTTATCCGATCAACCCTCCAACAATCAGGGGCGGATCAAGTCGATGTGGCGAATTTTAATTCGCCCGGTCAAATCGTAATCTCTGGTCCTGAGGCCCAAATTCAAACGGTTCTTTCGCCTCTCAAGGATGCAGGTGCCAGAATGGTTGTACCCCTTAAGGTTAGTGGTGCTTTCCACTCCCGAATGATGGAAGTCCCTGCTCAGGAGTTTGAGGGTTTCTTAGAGTCTTTTTCTTTTTCTGCTCCCACTTTACCTGTTTATTCAAATGTGAAAGCAGCTCCTTATGAAAATGGGGAAGAAATCCCCCAGCTTCTAGTTAAGCAAATACATCACTCGGTCCGGTGGTCAGAAACCATCACTCAAATGAGGAAAAGTGGAACTAGTGAATTTGTGGAATGTGGACCAGGTAATGTGCTAACCAAGTTGCTTCGTCAAATTCCTTAGCCCTTAACTCGCTCGAGTATCCAAGCTTAACTTGGTCAGGTTTCTTTCCTTAAGAAGGTTCACGACATCTATTACCCGCTGATAAGGTAAGGACTTATCCCCCCGTATATGAATCGTGGGAGCCGGACTTTCAGAATTGGATAAGGAATCGAGTCTAGATTTTAATTCAGAAAGCACTAAAGGCTCTTTCCCCCAGAAAAATCTGCCCTCCGCATCAATGGTGATGTATTTGTCCTCTACCGGAGGAGGGGGTTGCTTGCTGGTCGAAGATTGATCAGGAAGGTTCACCCGGTTGTATTGCTCGATCACAGGAGTGGTAATCATGAAGATAATCAGCAGAGAAAAAGCTAAATCTATCAAAGGGGTTACATTTAAATCGGATATAACAGCCAACTTATTTTTTCGGTGAAAGTTTCTAGCCATTACAATTTAAATTTTTGTTCCTGGTCAGAGACCCAAAATTACTCCGTTTCCAGCTCGATTCGGTCTGCAAGATTACTAGCAAAATTTTCAAGCTTGGTCATTTCAGCACGGGTAAACCCAGACAATCCGTTGTAGATAAAAACGATCGGGATAGCTACCAATAAGGCGGTTACCGTGGTGAGCAAAGCACCCGATACTCCAGGAGCCAAGTGCTCGATTGTGGCACCACCAGAATCCATAGTACCAAAAGCATCCATAACTCCCCATACGGTGCCAAGAAGACCGAGAAAGGGTGCACCCGAAACCACAGTCGCAAGCCAGTACATATTTTTTTCGTACCTGTCCTCCAGTTCAGTCACCGCACGGCTTATGGCATTTTCCACATAATTCATTCGGACCTTGCCGTTTTTCGCACCCACTCTGGCCGCAGCCATTGCCCTGGAGCATACATGCAAATAAGGGCTGCCTGATCCTTTAAAATTAGCATCGTCATAATCCACCATGGTAACCAATTCGTTAATTCTCTTCTCATCGCGTGCATTCGCCCTCCGAATATTTTTAAGATCCGAGAATTTACTGATGATAATAGCAAATGCCCAGCAATTGATCAGAACTAAAGCAACAATAACTAATTTCCCGGCAAAATTTGAATCAACGAAGTAATCGATAACCCCAGCTTCAGCCAAAACAGGACTAAAATACTCAATCATAACATTCCCATCATTAAATTGTAAACATACACACCCACCCCATGAAAATTCATTTTAGCCCTTTAAAAATCAATTAAAAAATATCAATTGCTAAAACTATTTCCTGGCTAGCGATTAAGTTTGCAGGTTTGGTGAAAGCCTTTTAGGCAAATTTATCCATGCATATAGATCAAAAAGTTATCGATGAAATAAACTCCAAGCCCTTCACTTTGGCTTCCCGTAAGGGGGTTGTTGGACTAGATGGCTTTGTGGATAAGATTGTCGCCCCAGTCGAAAAAAGACACGGATTAGGGGATCAATTTGATGCCGTTTCCACCATTGCTGAAATGGGAGCCAAGATTTCTGCCGCAGCCGGGAAAAGTGCCAACATTGAGCTCTTTCCTCGATTTGAAAAGCTTGGGGGTAATGGTCCGATTATGGCAAATGCCATGCTCGCCCTCGGCATGGAAATCCGGTATATCGGAGCCCTTGGGTCCCCCATAATCAATCCAGTTTTTGAAGAATTTGCCAATAAAACAAAAGCCGTTTCTCTATGTGAGCCAGGGATTACCACGGCTCTCGAGTTTAAAGATGGAAAACTCATGTTGGGTAACACCCTCAGCCTGGAAAACATCGATTTTGCTACCATCCTTGAAAAATGCGGGGAAGGTGAATTTCTCGATTTAATCGCTCATGCAGACATAATTTCAGTGGTCAACTGGACAATGATCCCCAAGATGACCGCAGTTCTCGTGGAACTAGTCGATAAGATCCTCCCGAATTTGCCTCCAAGGGACACCCGTTCCTTTTTCTTCGACTTGGCGGATCCTGCCAAAAGATCCAGTACGGATATAAACGAAGTTCTTCAAGTGATTTCCCGCTTCCAGGCACACGCTGAAGTAACCCTTGGTTTAAATTACAACGAAGGTCTGCAGGTTTGCGATGTTTTAGGATTGAAAGGTGGATCCAAAAGTGAGGCTGACTTAAAGTCCATGGCTACTGAAATTCGTCGAAAACTGGGCATTTCAACCATCGTCCTTCATCCAGTTGAGTCAGCTGCCTGTGCCACCAAAGACGGTGTCTACTGGTGCGAAGGTCCATTTTGCGAAAACCCAAAGATAACCACCGGAGCCGGTGATCATTTCAATGCAGGTTTCTGCTCCGCAAGGTTAAGTGGCTTTTCTCCGTTAACATCACTTGCCTTGGCAACCTGTACTTCTGGACATTATGTCCGAACTGCCCAGAGTCCATCGACCAGTCAGGTGATCGAACTTTTAAAAGCAAACACACAAATCAATTCATGAGTCACGAAAAAGGTCTATTAATCTCCTTCGAAGGATCTGAAGGTTGCGGTAAATCAACCCAAATCCGCCGTATCGCTGATCGCTTGGAAGAAATCGATCATCGCGATGTTATCGTTACCCGGGAACCGGGTGGAACTACCATCGGGGAAGATATCCGCCATCTTTTGATGCATGCAGATACATCCCAAAACATGTGTCCTGAAACCGAACTGCTTTTATTCGCAGCCAGCCGGGCACAACTTGTAAGGGAAGTCATTTTTCCAGCGATTGAAGAAGGTAAGATTGTTCTTTGCGATCGCTTTCTAGATTCGACTACGGTTTACCAAGGAGTTGCCCGTCAAATTGCCGATGACCCGGTTACCATGATCAATGAGTTTGCGGTCGGAGAAATCGTCCCCGACCTCACCGTGGTTTTGGATATCCCACCCGAGGTTGGTTTCGAAAGAATCAAGCACAGGGTCTCGGATATGCCCGACCGGATGGAGCAGGAAAATATAGAATTTTATGGAAAAGTCCGCAAAGGCTACCTGCATCTGGCAAGAAGTCTTCCTGAACGATTTTTTGTAGTCGATGGAAATATGGAAGCAGACGAAATTGAACTCGAAATTTGGAACGAAATCCACGCTCGCTTCTACTCTCAAGAATAAGTTTCTAAGCTAAACTCCTGCGCTCATGTCTGATTCTAGGCCTGATCCAATTCTTGCCCTAAAAAAAAGACTCAAGGAAGGGGCACTCCATCATGGAATCTTACTTCTTGGCCAGGGTATTTCTGCTGCAGAAAATGCGGCTCTTGTACTGGCACAGGAACTATTATCGATGGATCAGGAATCCCTGGCACACCCAGATCTTTTTCACTTACGCCCATCCGGAAAAGCAAGAATTATTACGGTTGAGAAAACAAGAGAACTGATCTCAATGATGAACCGGACCTCCAATCAGGGAGGCTCTAAAGTTGCCATTATCCATGAGGCAGACCGTATGAGAAAGGAGGCCGCCAATGCTTTCCTTAAAACTCTCGAAGAACCCCCTCCTGACACTTTCATTCTCTTGACCAGCTCACGTCCCTACTCTCTTCTCGCTACCATTCGCAGTAGGTGCCTTTTGGTAAGATTACCCAAAGAAAACATTTCCAATGCTGATGAAGAGTGGGAAGAGTGGAAAAACGAATACCAAGGATGGATTCTTGGGTTACTTGACCGGGAAAAACTTAAACAAGATCGGGTTTCTCCACTTTTTCAAGCTTACGGGCTTGCGGCCTCCCTTTTAGCTTTAATCAGCCAGAAGTCCGACCTATCTGCCAAAGAAGCAAGGCAGCAATCTGTAAATATGGAGGAGAAAGAAAGAGATGCTCAGGAAGCAGGTTTACGTAGAGGTATCCGTTCTCAAATGCTGGCTAAACTGGCAGATGCCACCCGATCGGTCGTGGTCGAACAAGGGAACTTATCCCATTTAGGAATCAAGCTCTCAAGGGTCTTACATTGTCTTGAAAAAAATACCGGCCTCATGGAAGTTAATCTCAAGGACGACGCAGCAATGGAAGACTTTTACTTATCGTCCTTGCGGATATGGACAGCCAGATAAGAGTTAAGTATCTATGAGTACTACCATTTTTCAAAAAATCATTTCGGGGGATATCCCCGCAGATATTTTACATCAGGATGAATTATGTATTGTGATTCGGGATATTGAACCGCAGGCTCCCGTGCACTTCCTGGTCATACCTAAGAAAGTGATTCCTCGGGTTGGAGACGCGGATCAAGAAGATCAACTAATTTTGGGTCATCTTTTGTTGGTTGCTGGTCAAATAGCCAAGCAGGAGGAGCTCTCAGCAGGTTTCCGTGTAGTGATCAATCATGGACAAAATGGAGGTGAAACCGTGCCGCACCTGCATGTGCATGTAATGGGCGGCAGGCAAATGCAGTGGCCCCCAGGTTGATGCCCATGCTCAAATTCCTTCAGTTCTTGTTTGCGCTAAGTTTTGCTTTATTCGCAAACCAATCATTCTCGGATCGGGCAGAGACCCACGATGGCTCTATTTTCTACGGAAAAATCATAGAAGCAAAGGATGGTAATCTAACCTTTGATACGACTTACTCCGGATTAATTCAAATCCCCCTTAAGTATCTCAAGACTCTTTCTTCATCTGAAAATGTATCGGTCCGCGACGAGAGCAACCAAACCTTTATTGGGCAATCCGTCCCCGTACCTGTAGGTCAATTAAACTTGGTAAATCAGCAAAAAGATCCCTCGCCGAGTATTGCCTTTGCTAAAATCCAACACCTTTGGGTAGACGGTTCCAAGGATCCTATCGTTTTGCAAAAGGAAATGAATGAGCTCGAGAAGCGGATGAAGTGGCAGAACTCCATCGGGTTTGATTGGGTCGGTTCTGCGGGTAATACCGATTCAAGTGGACTGGGTTTGCGCCTCGACAGTGTCTACTCAAACAACCTTCACGAACTGGATTTATTTCTCTCCTACAATACCCAAACCACCAATGGAAAAACGGATACAGATGAGACCAAAGGAGGTGCTGAATTTGACTCCCTCTTCAGCGATCGATTTGCTTGGTACCTACGATCAGACTTTGAGCATGACCCCATTGAAAAAATCAACCTGAGAAACACCAGTGCGATTGGGATAAAACATGACTTAATTGAGGAGGAGAACTATCAATTATCATCCCGTTTAGGAACTGCATTCAGGTATGTGGAATCCACCGAAAAATCAATTGCAGATCAATCAGATCCCGCCTTCGATCTTGGTCTGGAATATTCCCATCTCCTTTATCAAAGCATGGCGGTGCAAAGTGAAGTATCTTTGATACCCAAAGCAAATGACCTCAGCGATTATTTATTTAACCATGATACTGCTTTAAGCTTTCCTATTTTAGGAGAGTATAAATGGAAACTGAGGTCCGGATTATCTGGAACCTATAATTCCACCCCTCAAGATAACTCTGAGAAAATGGATATGAAGTATTACTTGAGAGTCATCTATGAATTTCAATAGATGAATGGATCAGTTTGACTTAACAAATTCAAAAAAAGATTCAGTTAAATCTGAAAGGTTCTGAGTGAGCCCAACAATCTGGGATGAAATAAAAAAGAACAACAAGATGAGAGCTGTATAGACCCAAAACCTTGAAAGTTGTTTTTTCAATTTTTGATTAACCCCAAAGAGAGAAACCAGTCTTGTGCTCTAACATGCCAATCGGTCACTGGATGCTTGTTCGAGCGTAACCCAAACCCATGCCCGCCAAAGGGGAAGACATGCAGTTCACTGCCTACCACCCCAGCTTTCTCCAAAGAAAGAAAAGTAAGCACACTGCCTTCGGCAGGTATATGATCGTCCCCTGCATGTGCGAAAAACATCGGTGGACTATCCTTGTTGATTTTTATACTCGGATCTAGGCTCATAGAGTTACTTTCTGAGATTAAATAAGCTGGATAAAGAAGAAGTGCAAAATCGGGCCGGCAGGATAGCTCATCCGCCTGATCGACTGATTCATAGGTACGCTGTCCAAAAGAGGTAGCGGTTCTCACGGCAAGGTTTCCCCCAGCAGAGAACCCCATGATGCCAAGTTTGGTCAGGGGCACCTCCCAAGACTTGCCCGCCTCGCGGACTAATCCCATTGCCCGCTGGGCATCCTCAAGCGGAGCGGCATGAGGTTCGCGGTTTTTTCTCCTTGGTACTCGGTATTTGAGCAGCACTGCATGCACACCAATTTCATTTAACCATTTACAGACATCCTCCCCCTCATGTTCGATGGCTAAGATTTGATACGCCCCACCAGGACAGACGATTACGGTAGTACCACTGGCTTTTACAGAATCAGATAAATAATAAGTGATGGTGGGCTTGGTCACATTACTGACCCGCTTTACCCCCTTGACCTCCACGGTCTCCTCCCCCACTTCACCTGGCACCTCACCCGGGGCATTACCCGGCCAAAGAAAGACTTGCTCCTGCTTCTCACCACACAAAGAAATCCCAAGAAACAAAAGGAAGAAAAAAGAAAATGAAAAAGGCTTCATCATCAAAAACAGTCGATCAAATCTACTCCTCACGCGGGGGCATCTCATGCCAGGCAAAGCAAAAGTACAGCCCGAGCCACAGGGCCTGGCAGTATCGGTATCCAACGATGGGTAATATAATTCCGCCTCCAAGGCAGAGTCCAAGCATCCAAGAAAGGGACAACCAGTCGAAAAACCAAAGAGTAATAATAGGCAGAACCCACAGGCTGCAAATCAGGAAGTAACTCACTGGAACGCCTCCCAGAAAGAAACCCTGCTCACGCTCGTATTTCAAGCCGCATACGCCACAGTCATCCAACCGATCAAAGGGGTGATTCAACACCTTACCTTCCCCACAACGGGGGCATTGGTTGGCTATGGTTCTTTTCAGATAGATGGTCTTCATTGAACAATCCATATAGGGGAAGACCAGGCCCGGTTGCCATCTGATTGTTCCAGTTCCACAAAATAGTAATCTTCTTTGCCATCCAACGGATCCGGCACCAGTGCCTGCTCGAATTGGAGAGACTCTTCTTTGGGATTAAAAGTTTTCCAGGGCTTTCCATTCTTGATTACCCGTACTTCCTGGAGGGGTCCGGTTCCGGAAATTTGCAGAGAGAGTGATTCTCCCTTGCGGTATTTCACCTCCTCTCCCATCCAATTTTGTCCGTAGCGAAAGACCACGCCAATCCGGTCGGTTGCCCCGTAGGTTCTTCTCGCCTGCAGGGAGCGGAAGATGGATTCCCGTTCCCGCTGCGGAGACCACACGCAGGCAAAACTGCGGTGGGTGGATAGGTGATCACTGCTGGCAATCAGCCCAAAGCGGTACCCCTTGGAATAACCGAGGCGAACCATCGCAGCCATGTTTTTGTCTGCATTGGCCCGGCAACCCTGAAAAACTTCCATCAGTGGACGCTTTTCGTGATCGTGCAAAGACCATAGAGCCTGGACCATCGCAGGAGAGTTTCCGGTGTTGTGAGGGATAGTAAGTGTATCACCATCGATCTCCTTCCAAAACTCCCGCAGGTGGGGCTCAAACGGGCGTAAGAGATCATCGCGTAGTGAAATGACATTGTGGTCGGTCTGCCGCTGGCTGCGCTCATAGGAAAAATACGGAATAAAACGACCACGAAGACGGTGCCTCGTCACCTCCTTAACACTTCTTCGCCAAACCAGGCTGTCCACCTCACCATTGGATAGATCCCGGGCATGGTCGGTAATGCCAACAAAATCATGCTCCACCACCTCAATAATGTAGCGGAACTGGTCATCATAAGTGCCATCAAAAAAAGGAAAGCAGAGGGAAAGATCGGTATGGCGGTGGAGATCGCCAAAACTTAGTTGGTAGGACTGCCCGCCAATGGTTGTCTCCGTGAGGGTGGTTGGAGAGCTCGATTGCACCAACCTGGATGGTTTGATTGAGGGTAAGGAAACCTGCTTTTCCTCTGCCTTAAAACCATCCATATCGACCGCTCCAAAGAAGACCCCACGATGCTCGGAGGGAGCATCACGATGGGTGCGACCGGTAGTGTAAGTAATCGAAAAACCATTGGGTGCAGAAACCACTGACATTCTTTGCAAGCCATCCCGCTGGGGATATTCAAAGGAGTGAAGCCTGGACCATTTTTCACCATCGAAGCAGCGTGCCTGCACCTGCCAACCCGATTCAATATGGTGAGCTACCGCTTGAGTTGTACGAACATGGGGAGCATGAAAGGACCGGTGCACCAACCATAACCTGCCCTGCCCGTCCGTCACAAACTGACCACGTTCGTAAAAGACCCCGAGTTGCTCGAGGTTATCCCGCCTGTCTTGTTGAGCAAGAGCATGATCGAGCAAGGCATGGGGAAGACTATTCGAAAGCAATACCGCCTGACCATCGACTACTTCTGCAACACGGATCAGACGGAATTTGTGCAAGGGACCATGGTGGTCCTCGATATCGGTCCATTTACCAAATCCACCTTCATAATCCTTTCCCCAATTGGCGGCGGCTTCTTCCCAGAGAACAAAGAGTTTGTCTCCCACAAAAGTAACATCCGTACGGAATTGAGCCAGGGGGCCACCGGCAAGGACAACTGGTTCATCCCCCTCTGCATGCACCCAGTTTCCCAAAACATTAAAACTCTGCCCATCATAACTATCCCAGGTCACAAAGCTCTTTCCATCTGCGTTGGTGGCAATGCGGGGTGCCCAGTCTCCCCGAGGGTTTTTGCTAAGAATCTTCTGCTCGGAAATCTGCAATCCGTCCGAGACCCGGGCATGGGCGACATCGAACTGCCCGCCCACATCCTGCTGCCAGACGATGGACAACCCGCCCTGCGAGTGAGGAGCGGTGGCATGGTTAATCCCATTACCGAAACTCCTATCTCCAGAACGGGCTTCGGGATCCCCAGAAAAAGATGCGGGATGGTTGAGCACTTCCATTTGCTCAGCCTGCCCATCATCAAAACGAGCAACCAGCACCTGCCAGCGATCCTCCTTAAACTCTTCCCAACTCAGGTATGACTGCCCCTTTGTATCCACCGTAGCAGTGGGGTTCTTATAAGTGCCAACCTCGGGAAAAACGGCATGGGCACCTACCAACTCCCCATCAGTAATTTCTCCGGTCATCAAGCGGTCTCCCTGACCTGGAATATGTTCGAGAAACACGACTCTGGTTTGTCCGCTGGATACAAAAATCGAAGAGTCGTAGAAATGGGCAGAACCCAGACTGCATACGGGATGCTCATGCTCCGCCTGCTCGAAACGAAAAAGACCCGCCTTCTTCAGCTGGCAAAGCTCAGAATGGCCAAAAAGAATGGAGGGAAGAAGAAGGATGCAAACTAAGAATCGAAACATAATCCCATAAACAACACCCGGTCCTCGATTGACGAGGGAAAAAATAAGCTTCAATCGAGATTAATCACTCGGCGTATCCGCCGGTTAGTTTCACTCTGGGTTCCAGTTTTAATGCCTCTTTACCGAGCCCATTGAGTCTAACTTTAAAGTGCTCACGGGAATGCTCCTTGATACTGGTTGTAAGGCTGGCTTTTGCTTCATCCACAAAGGTACCGTCTTGATCAAAAAATTCTGCCTCCACCATTACTGCATTCCAAGCATTTTCGCTCTTGTTTTCCACCACTCCACGAAGTTCCAAGGTCAATCCATTCAGGGAAGTCGATACATCCACCAGCGAGAGGTCTTCAGTGATAACCGGCTTAAAATATACAACTTCGTAAGTGGGAATGAAGAAAAGAAGAGGTAGTACAACGAGAAGAATAACATACTTCCAGTTTTGTCTGACCGTAATCTGATTGGCAGATACAGAGATTTCCTTATCACAATGCGGGCAGGTAATTTTGGGCTTCATTTGTTTTAAAAGAGGACCACTTGTAAAGTTTACGCAAAACAAAAGAAACCGAAGTCACCTCAAGATTCAGGAGATAATCTGCTTAATCGGCTCCGCTCCTTCCACCCCTACCAGGCTCTTGTCCAAACCACCATGAAAAAAGGACAGGTTATTGGGATCCAAACCGAGCTGGTTGAGAATGGTGGCGTGAAGGCGCCTGACATGGAATTTATCGTCCACCGCCATGCTTCCTAGCTCATCGGTCGCACCGACGGATACTCCCCCTTTTATACCGCCACCAGCCATCCACATGGTGAAGCCATAAGAATTGTGATCGCGCCCGGTACCTTCCTTGTATTCTGCGGTGGGCTGGCGCCCGAATTCGCCACCCCATACCACGAGGGTTTCATCGAGCAAACCACGCTGTTTTAAATCTTTGAGCAAGCCAGCGATCGGCTTATCCGTATTGCCCGCATGCAACTCATGATTTTTGACCAGGTCTCCATGGGCATCCCAGTTCGCATCATTGTGGTGACCGCCTGAGTATACCTGAATGAAGCGCACTCCACGCTCGACCATGCGGCGGGCAAGGAGGCATTTCCGCCCGAAATCATCGGTGCGCGATCCATCCACCCCATACAACTCTTTGATATGGGTAGGTTCTTTATCTATATCCACCGCTTCGGGAGCCGAGGATTGCATCTTGTAAGCCAGTTCATAGGAGGCTACCCGGGCCGCCAGATTGGTATTATCGTAACGGGTGGACAGATGGTCCTCGTTCATCATCCGCAAGTGGTCAAGCAGAGTGCGCTGTTGGGCACCAGCGATACCTTTAGAATTTTGAAGGTCGAGAATAGGTGTACCCTGAGAGCGAAGAACTGTGCCCTGATAACTCGCAGGCATGTAGCCACTGGACCAGTTCTTGGCACCGCTGATGGGCCCCCCTGTTTTATCGAGCATGACCACAAAGCCAGGTAAATTCTCATTCACACTACCCAGACCATAATTCACCCACGAACCAATGGAGGGATGACCGGACAGCAAATTGCCCGAGTTCATCATCAGCATGGCGGAGCCATGAATGGGAGAATCGGCAGTCATCGAGTGCAAAAAGGCGATATCGTCCACACACTCCCCAACGTGGGGAAAGAGATCAGACACATGTTTCCCACACTGCCCGTATTGCTTAAACTTCCACTTGGGCCCGACCACCCGGCTTTCGTTGCGGTGCCCTCCCCGACCAAAGGTTTTTACCTGTATCGTTTTCCCATCGAGCGGATACAGTTCAGGCTTGTAATCAAAGGTATCCATGTGGCTGGGCCCACCATACATGAACAAAAAGATGACCGATTTTGCCTTGGCTGGAAGTGGAGCTGGTTTGGGAGCGAGTGGGTTGACAAACTCCGGTACCCGGGCCATCGCTTGGGAAGCAAAGAAACCATCCTGTGCCAGCATCCCGGTAAGACCAAGGGCGGCAAAGCCTCCCCCAATGTCTTTGAGGAATTCACGGCGGTTTAACTGGTTACAAAAGTTTGGTTTGTTTGGTTTCATGGTTAATCCAGGTAAATAAATTCATTCAGGTTTAAGGCGAGCAGGGCAAAACGGTCGAGGGCGTCCTTATCGGTTAGGTTTCCTGATCTTTTTACTTCCTCCACCATCCTGACACCTGCTTCAATCTCCTTGGGCTCTGGAGTACGGGAAAAAACGATCGATAATCCATGCCTGACTTGATCATGTAAAGTGCTTCCCCCTTGCTTGCGGATACGCTCGGCAAAGGTAAGGGCCGATTCATTGACAAACTCTCCGTTGATCATAGTCAGTGCCTGTGTGGGCACAGTGGTGGTAAAGCGAACCGGACAGGTGGCATCGGTATCGGCAGCGTCGTGGCTTTGTAAGATGGGATCCTGTAAGGAACGCTTTACTTTGACATAAACACTGCGCCGGCTGGCTTGAGCGGGTGTGGATTTACCCCATGCCTGATCTGGCTTGGAAGCGGTAGCCAAAACAAGGGCAGGAAGGGGCGGAGTCACACTGGGTCCACCCATCTGCAGGTTGAGGCTGCCCCGAGCAGCAAGAATAGAATCTCGTACCTCCTCTGCCTGCAACCGGCGCATATCAAAGCGCCAGAAAAGGTTGTTTAACGGATCCTTCACCAGGGACTGATCCTGCGGAGTCGAGGAGCGTTGGTAGGCATCCGACGACATAATCAGCTTGTGCATCGCTTTGATGTCCCAACCGGATTCCACAAATTGAGCAGCCAACCAGTTAAGCAGATCCGGATGAGTGGGATCATCTCCCTGGAGACCAAAATCATTGGAGGAACGAACAATCCCCCGACCAAAATGATACTGCCAAATCCGGTTGACCATCACCCGGGCAGTCATGGGATTCTCCGGGGAAGCCAACCACTCGGCAAGTACCCGACGCCTGCCGCTTGAATCTCCTTTTTTATAAGTCGCTGGGATGGCAACCTTCGACTCACCAAAAATACTTGGGAATGCTGGAGAGACCAAAGGCCCGGGCAAAGCAGGGTTTCCACGGCGGAGAACATGGATGGGATGATCCCCACTCTCCGCCACCGCCAGCACTGGATACTGAGAAGCCGATGGCTCTGTTTTCAAGTGGTTGGCGAGGGAATCTTTATCCTTATTATACAAATTAAAACGCCCGGCGGACAAAACATCCTTACCATATTTATTCATCAGGTGGTCCAAATGGACAGGTTTGGAAAATCCACGCAGGGAAAGATCAAAAAACTGCCCACCAATGGTTTGCTTGACATGGACAGCGAGTACATTCTGCCCGGTCTGCAGCGCTGGAATCGCCGAATCTGTGACATCCTCGGTCTGGTAGTAAGTGGAATATCCCGTGCGATGCAAAATCTGCCGCCCATTCAAAAACACGGTAATATCCTCATCATGATGGAAGGAGAGAAAAAGAGACTCGGGCAACTCCGCCAGACCGAATTTGTGACGCAGCCAAATATCTTTGGTCTTCCACTCCGTGTGTACGATCGAGCCTGGGGTTCCTCGTAAACCAAATCCTGATTTCCCAACCTGCCACTCTGCATCGCCAAACCCGTTGGTCTCCCAGCCATCTCCCGGATTGGTTAAAGAGTATTTCCAATCAAGTCCACCCGCCCGGGCATCCATCAAATTCAGATTAGGCTTAGGAAGATGCTTCGGATCCAGCTTGGCAAAGAATTCGCTTTTTAAAGACTGCACACTTTTTTGAAGCTGGCTTAAACGGATTTCCCAGTTTCTTCGTGTTTGGGAAGCTTGCGAGTCTGGGTTTTCCGAGGTTACCTGCACCAGGTTGGACTGTGCCTGCCGGTGGGGAGTGACATTGGCAAAAAAGGAGAGCATGGAGTAATAATCCTTCGCCGAGATAGGATCGATCTTATGATCGTGACAACGGGCACATCCAATCGTCATCCCCAAAAATACCTCACCGGAGGTACGGACGATATCATCGAGGTAATCGTATTTGGCGAGGGTGGGATCTGCCGGTTCATCGTCCCACACCCCGAGACGCTGATACCCCGTGGCGGTGATGGATGCGGCGTCCGCATCGGGCAATTCGTCCCCCGCAATATGCTCAAGAACAAGCCGGTCATAGGGTTTGTTTTGATTGAAGGAATCGATCACATAGTCGCGGTAACGCCAGATTTCCGGCTTATTGCCATCTCGCTCATAGCCGTTGGTCTCGGCATAGCGGACGAGATCGAGCCAGTGCCTGCCCCACTTCTCTCCGTAGTGCGGAGAAGCGAGCAAGCGGTCAATCAGTTCGCTGAATTTATCCTTTCTTGGATCGCTCACAAATGCTTTCACCTCGGCAGGACTGGGAGGGAGGCCGGTAAGGTCATAATATACCCGGCGAATCAAAACCTGATCCTCAGCCCTCCCATTCGACTGAAGCTGAGCTTTCTCCAAACGATGATTTACAAAACGGTCGATGGGGTGAGAACCGAGGCTCTCATCCGGCAAGGCAGGCTTCTTTGCTTTCTTGAATCCCCAATGTGCTTTGCCTTTTTCATAGTCCGCACCGTGATGGATGATTTCTCCTTTCGGTTCCACTTCATCGGCCTCAGGAAATGGAACCCCCATCTCAATCCATTTGGCGAGCACCGCAATATCCTCGTCCGCCATTTTGCCATCGGGGGGCATCTCATGATCCTTGTCTTGATGGGAGGTCATTTTGAGAAGAAGGCTCTTTTTCGGGTTTTCCAAATCCACCGCTGGACCAAACTCACCACCCTTGAGCACGCCTTCCAAAGTAGTTAAAACCAAACCGCCCCGGATTTTTTTACTTACCCCGTGGCAAGACCAGCAATTTTCCTCCAAAACAGGAAAGGCTTCATCCTCCCAGAATGAGATTTGCTCATTGGTATACTCCCGATCCGACCAAAGAGGCAGGCTCAAGGTCAGATAGATGGCACAAAGAGAAAGGAGTGATTTGCTCATCATCAAAGTGTTACGCAGCCCGCAATTTGGAATATCCGAAACCCAGAGATATGGCATCTGCATAGGTGCGCACAGTTTCTCCTAAAACAGGAAGATCCTGATGAGATACCCGACTGGTCGGTGCCACCATCCAGATCGCACCCAGAATTCGGCCGGATCGGTTAAAAACCGGTGCAGCCACACATACCTGACCGACCATTTCCTCCTCCCGATCCAAGGCAAAACCATCTATTTTTGCCTGTTGGACTTCCTTGAGCAGGGCACTTTGAGTGGTCAGGGTATGCATAGTAAATTTCTTAAAGTCTAAACGGGCAAGCAGCGTTTCCCTCTCCGCCTCAGCCATATGAGCGAGAAACAACTTACCCGGAGCCGCAGTGTGCAAGGGAAAGCGCAACCCCGGGCAGATCCGAAAACTAAAACTGTGCAGGCCTTCAACCTGTTCAAGCACCACCCCCTCCTCACCAAGCAAAGTTCCGCAAAGCACACTTTCTTTGGTTTCGTCGCGCAGGGCACGCATCTGAGCAAGGGAGCTTTCCACAAAGGAAGGGGTGCCGGTTACCGGAGAAGACATGCTTAATAGTTTTGAGGTAAGTTCATATAAAGATCCACCGGATCGCTTCCGCACATAATTCCCCCGCTCCAATGTCGCCAAGATCCTGTAAACACTATTGGTCGGAATACCGAGCTTATTACTCAACTCATTCATGCTCATACCCTCGGGTCGATCATTAAGCATTTCGATTATCCGCAACCCGCGCTCCAGCCCGGGCACTTTGTATTTATCATCTACATTCACCTTCATTTGATATATCAACTTAATACCAAATATCAAACTGTCTACCTTTTAGGACATTTTTAAAAGGAGTTCGCTAAAAATATATCAAGACATGAATCATTTCGGTTGCCCGAAGTTCCTGTAGTTTGTTTTACTCATGTAAAGCAAGTCACTGTGTAATCTATTAAAATTCTCATGCAAAGTAATTACTTCAGTTGTACCCGATCTCACCTCCTACAGTGTGGGATACTTATTTTCGCTACATTTTGTGGCTTCCTCAACGCACAGGATTACGCAGACAAGGGCTACCTCACCTTTGACCTCAAACCAATGGGCAGTGCAGAAAAGCCGCTTATTTTACGGACCTTCTGCCCGGACCCCGGCCTTGACCCAGACCTCGTCCTGGGCAATCACTCCCGTGGCACCTCGGCCCCCAAGTACAGTGCCCGATCCGGTCAGGAAATGGGAGAACGAAAAGATCACCCGATTGCCGGTGTCCCTGCGGGTATCGCAGTTAACCTGGGCAAATCACTCTCCTATGTGTGGGACACCACCGAGTGCCGATTGCTCTATGCTTGGACGGATGGGTTTCTCGATATGAAAAACTACTGGGGGGACGAGGCGAGCGGACGAAGAAAAGGGTTTGATTACGTGCCCCAATTGCATGGATTTCTTTTCTATCAGGCAGTCGGACAACACCCACTCCAAATAGACGGGAAATCGATCTCTGTCCTAGGACCACCCATCTACCTCGGGTACGAACTGGACAGTTCCCGCCAACCGGTTTTTTCTTTTTCCGCCGGCCCTCATTCTTTTCAGGTTTCCGTCCGAACAGGTCCGGGCAAGCAAACCCTCGAACTCACTTACACCTCAAAAAATAAAGAGGCACTCTTGTTCTCTTCCCCCAAGACACAGGTGCGGGTAAAAACGAAGGAGCCCGGAAAAATCGTTTTGGTGGTCCGCCCCAATGCAGGCAAGCGCTACAAGACTGACCAAAAAGCCATTGCCCTGACCGAGGCAACCCTGGCCAAGGGCGAGGAACTTTACAACAGCATGGGCTGCGTGGCCTGCCATACCACCGATGGGGGACTTAACCATGGCCCCACCTTCAAGGGATTGTATGGGGCAGAGCGGGAGTTTATCTCTGCCCAGGCTCAAAAAGCGGACGAAGCCTACCTCATTGAATCCATTCAAAATCCAGGTGCGAAAACGGTCAAAGGATACCTCCAGGGAATGATGCCTCCCTACCAACTTCAGCCCCTCGAGTATGACTCCCTCGTCCTCTTTATTAAAAGCCTTCCCTGAACCCACTGCCATGAAAGCCCGCTTCCTGTCTCTTTCCATTTTCCTTCCCCTCGCCTTACTACTCGGCTCTGATAACTACATATTGGAAGACCTTCCCTTCCCCGCTGACCAACCCGCGGAAATCGGAGACCTGGCCTTCGATCAAAACGGCTTACTCTACGCCTGCCTGCGCCGGGGAGATGTTGTCGTCAGCAAACCTGAGCAGGACTTATCCAAATTGCAATGGAAGGTATTTGCCACCGGTCTGCACAACGGTATGGGCATGGAAATCCTCGCCCCTGGCAAGATCGTGGTCAGCCAAATGGCCGAACTCACCCTGATCGAAGACCTCGATGGAGACGGTGTGGCCGACCGTTACCGCAACTTATGTTCCGACTTTGGGATCAGTGGAAACTACCATGAAACTAATGCCATTTGCCCAGATGGGGAGGGAGGATTTTACATCGCCCTGGGAACCGCATCCCATAATGGGCCCACCTTCGACACCTCCCGCGGAGAATACAAGCACGATGGCAGGCGGGGCAGAAACTTCTCCGCTGTGAAGCACAAGGGCTATGTGTTGCACCTCGACCAAGACGGGAATCTCTCCCCCTACGCCAACGGCTTCCGTATGCACAACGGCATCGCCCGCGATGACGAGGGTAAACTCTGGTGCGGGGACAACCAAGGAGACTGGCGCGGGGGCTCGCCCATTTACTGTATTGAAAAAGGTGGGTTCTATGGCCACCCATCCAGTCTGGTCTGGGATGATGCCTATCAACCTTTCGGTATGCCTCTTTTCTATCCGCGCAAAATGCTTGATGAAATGTACAATAAGCCGGCGATGGAACTTCCCCGCAACCTGATGCACTCCCCGGGCGAGCCCATGGTCATTCGCTCCGCAAATTTTGGTCCGTTTGCCGGCCAAATCCTGGTACCGGATGAAAATGCCCGGCGCATTGTTCGCTTGATGCCGGAAACCGTGGACAGTGCCACCCAGGGAGCCGCCGTTTTATTCTATGAAGACAATCAACTACGGGCCGGGGGTGTACGTATGGCCATGAGCCCAAACGGAAAGTCCCTCTACTACGGATCGACCACCCGGGGCTGGCAGCGCCCTGATGAAGGAATCCAGCGGCTTTCCTACTCCGGCAAGGTACCCTTTCATATTTCGGGATGCTCGCTGACCACAGATGGCTTCCTGGTCCAATTTACTCAACCCATTGCCAACGCAGAAAAATTGGCGGAAAAAATAAAAGTCCGCAGCTTCCGCTTCCAATACGGGTACAAATATGGATCTGGAGAGAATGATCAACAGACGCACGAGGTTCTTGGCACTGAAGCAATCGGTTCAACGAGCACCGGTCCTTTCGATATAAAAGTGGAAAACTTACTTCCCGGAAGGATTTATGAGCTCAGTTTTGATATCGCAAGTGAGAGCGGAGAAACCATGAAGTCACCCTTCGTTCAGTACACCCTCAACCGCCTGGTCCGCCCGAAAAGCAAGCATCCAGCAAAAATCACCTCCACGGAAAAGGGTTTTGATCTCACCATCGGGGACCAACCCTTCGCCTCCTATGACACCTCCTCGATGACCAAGCCCATTCTTTGGCCAGTCATTGGCCCGAATGGCCAGTCGATGCTGCGGGACTACCCCCTTAAAAAAGACAGCCCAGGTGAGGCTCATGACCATATTCACCACCATGGAATCTTTATCGGACACGAAGGGACCAACGAGGCAAACTTTTGGCACATCGACAAAAAGAACTCCGGCAAGGTGGAACAAAGAAGGGTAATCGAAACGAGGCAGGGAGAGGACCGTGCCCTGATCAAGACCCTCAACGCATGGAAGGACAAAGGAGGTAAAACCCTGCTGGCTGATACTCGGACCCTCAGTTTCTGGGGAGATGAAACCTCCCGCACCCTAGATCTTGAGATTCATTTTCATGCCAGCAATGGCCCGGTTCATTTTCCAGACTACAAAGACGGATTTCTGGGCATCCGCACCGATCCCGACCTCAGGCTTACCCCCAATGCCAAAGAGGGGGTAAAGAAAGTATTTGGACAGGCAGTGAACAGTGAAGGGATTTCCGGAAAAAAGATCTGGGGAAAACGGGCGGACTGGGTGCACTACTTCGGACAGATCGATGGTAGGCCTGCCGGCATCGCCTTCCTCAGTCATCCGACCAACCCAGCCAAGAATGACCAGAAAGCATGGTGGCATGCCCGCGATTACGGTTTGATCGCAGCCAATCCCTTTGCCCCTGAAAAAATGGGCGGGGATGGCCCCCGAACCATAGCCAAGGGAGAATCTCTCGGTTTTCGCTACCGTATTATCTTCCATAGCTTTGGCACTCACGAGCAAGCGGGGATCGAGGAAATATTTGCTGAATATGCCAAGGAACCAGCTCACCCCACTTCTGATATGCCCCCCCACCCCGGTTACCCGGAGGATTACCTGGTGGAAAACAAATAATCCCGCATCCTGAACTGATGAAATTTGCCCTGTGTAATGAGATCTTTCGCAACCTCCAACTGGAGGATGCGTTTCAGAAAATTGCCGACATTGGCTACCAAGGCGTGGAAGTCGCCCCCTTTACCCTGCAACCCAACCCCAGAGAACTGGACGAAAGGGATGCAGACCGCTGCCTAAGTGCTGCCGAATCCGCAGGATTGGAAGTGGTTGGACTGCACTGGTTGATGGCCGAAACGGAGGGACTCCATCTCACCCATACCGATCCATCGATTCTGGATGCAACCAAGGATTACCTCATTCAACTCGGCAAACTGACTGCGAGAATGAATGGTTCCATCCTCGTATTGGGAAGCCCCCAGCAGCGTAACCTCCTGCCAGGAGTTTCCTATGAAGAAGCATTTGAGCGGGCGGTATCACTGATGCAGGAAGTTTGCCGGGAGATCGAAGGCAATGGGGTGGCTTTTGCGATTGAGCCTCTTGCCAAAGTAGAGACTGATTTTCTTAGTTCCTGCGAACAGGGAAGGGATTTCGTCCGGGCGGTCAACCATCCTGCCTGCGGACTGCACCTCGATGTCAAGGCCATGACTGCGGAACCTCACGGCGTCTGCCATGCCATCCGTGAGTATCACGCGGACTGCATTCACTTCCATGCCAACGACTCCAATCTGCGCGGACCCGGACAGGGCCCCACCAATATCAATGAGGTTGCCCGCACTCTCCAAAGCACCGGCTACCAAGGGTGGGTCTCGGTGGAAGCCTTTGATTATTTCCCCAATCCAGAGGAATGTGCCCGCATTTCCCTGGAAAACCTCAGGCAGGCTTTTGCGGACTCGCCTTCCTAAGGTTGACAACATCGTGCCCTACCCCAAAGTAAATTTTCTATCATGCCCCTAAAGTCCCTGCTTTGCCTCTTGCTCTTTTGGAGCCCTGCCTACTTGGTCTGGGCGAAGACTTATGTCTGGACTGATGTGAACGGACAGAAAATTGAGGCGGAATTCGTGCGGGCCGATGCAAGCTCCGTCACCATATCGATGGAGGGACAGGAACTTGACCTCCCCCTTGATTCGCTCAGTGCCTTCTCCAAGGCTCTGGCCATCAAACTTAGCAAAGAGGCCTCGGTTAGCCAAACTATGCCCCAACCCGCTCAAACGGAATCGAAACCGCTCTACGACTGGAAAGACCTTCAGGGGCGAGTAATCAAAGCCGAATTCATCAGCGCAAACAGCTCGGCAGTCAAAATCCTTTTCAACGGTCAAACGGTTGAACTTCCTTTCTCCTATCTTAGCCAGGAATCTAAGAACCTAGCCCGACAACTCGCCTCTCCGAGTGAACCTTCGACCAAGGAAGCAATAGCTCAAGAAAGCTCAGATACGGCAAACCAGCCAGCGAGCGAAGAAAAGGGTACGGATCCAAATGGTCCTCTTGACCTGAATGCAATGCAGGTCTGGATCAGTGCGGATGGCCGGGCTCTGCGTGCAAAATTTGTTGAATTTGAAGGAGGGGAATTAACCGTTCTTACCAGTGCCGACCAAGATGTACAAATTGATCAGGAAAATCTTTCTCCTCAAGCCATTGCCCTGGCGAAAAAACTAAAGGTTTTTAACGATGAACGGAAAAAAGCGATCAAAGCTTTTGCAGAAGTTCGTAAAAAAATGAAAGTTCCCACATTATCCGAACAAGACTTGGATAAAGCTCACCAATTAAAAAACTCAGATGGTGTAACGATCTCAGCTAACTTCATCGATGCAGATGATTACGGTGTAACCATAACCCTGACAGGAAAAACCCAACCCTTGGAGTTAACCTGGGATAGGTTCAGTAAGGAGAGCCAGGCCCTGCTCGAAGCACTCAGAAGAAAGAGCCTTACTGTAAATCGTGCCCCATCGATTTCTCCAGCAAAAGGCTCAAGACTAGCTTCTTTTGCCAATGGGCCTTTCAAGGGGTACAATACGGTGTTTCAGTCTGAGAGGTTTGATGCGGCCATAAGCTCGTCTGGAAGTTCAGTTAAGATCTGGCTCAAGAACAGTAAAGATCCATCCAAACCTCCCAAAACATTTGGAATCGGATTTGGTACTCGGTATACGGATACGAGCAACCCAGAAAAGCATCGCAGAAAATCCAGAAACATTACCGGCTTCGAAAGCCCACCCGAACCATCGATGAACAGAGAAAAAACCACTCTTTCAGGTACTTTTAATAACGGTGGGACATTTCAATATGATATTCAAATGAACGACAAAGGATTAACTCTTTGGTCTAAAATGAGTGATCCAAGTGGAGAAAAAGAACCCACAAGTATTGGAATTGGCACCTCCATCCCCGGGATTGTCCCCAACTCGAAAAACTTATCCATGAAAGAAATCATGCCTTACATTGGGGATAGTTCTCTTGTGCTGAAACCAGCATCCGGTAAGTCCCGCGTCTATCCATACAAGGAAAAATGGATCACCACCAACGCTAAGTTCAAAGGAGAAAAATTTGGGGCAATGGATTCAGCCACGGTTATGGGAACCCCTTATGGTAATAAAATATCCTTCATGGCCACTGGTTCAGGTATGAGCTTTGGAAAAGATGTAGACTACGGTAAGATCTTTCCATTTCAGGGTTTATCTTTGGACTACAGCAATGGTTCTTCCCCTAAAGAGATCCCACAAAACAGAGCCTTCAAAGTCTTAATCTTGCCTTTGTAGGAAAATGGTACCGGCGGAGGGACTTGAACCCACGACCAAAAGATTAAGAGTCTCCTGCTCTACCAACTGAGCTACGCCGGCAACTACATTATCTAAATAATTAGGAAAAGAGGAGGGGTCAAGGTGGGAAATATTAGAGCCGAACTTATTGTGGCAATCCAAAGACTACTCGAGTTCAAACTTAACCTGCACACGGACCTCAGTTTTTAATTCACTGGGAGCTTGTACAGGTACGCTTTCTACCATCATATCCGCTTGCATCATTCTACGATCGTGCATGGGACGGGGATGTCCCGACAATTCTTGAATGGTCAGAGGCTTGCCAACTTTTGCATCCAGTGGTTCTGTCAATTCCACGGCTTTAAGAAGTGCATTTTCAACTGCAAGCAAACGGGCTTTCTCCACATATTGTGCATCGTCTTCAACCGCATAGGTTAGAGATTCGAAATTGTTTCCTCCGGCATCAATGGCTGCCTGCATAATTTCTCCAACCCGATCGAGCTCACGAATACGAAGAACAAGTGAATTGGTCACTTGATAACCAGTGATTAAAGGAGCCAGCCCTTTCCGGTATTCTCTTTGAGGGACAAGCTGAAAGCGGTCTGTCTCCAAATCATTCAAGCTTAAACCCAGGTCTTCCAAGACCCTAAAAATTTTCTCTATCGATGCATTATTTAATTCCGTGGCCAGTTTAGCAGATTTAGCCGTACTGATGACACCTAATCTAAGAATGGCTAAATCTGGTGATGCGACAGATTCCCCAACCCCGATGACATGAATCCATCGATCATTTGCATGGTCATTATCATGTGCAAAAAGAACTGAACTGAAGAAAGTGAAAAAGAAAACCAGGAATTTTTTCATAGAGTGGATTAAGTTACAAAGAAGTGGGCCCGTCGAGTTCTTTACTGACATAGCTACCTTTCTCCAGGTCTTTTCTCATAACCTTGATTTTATTCTGAGAAAAATCCTGTCTGGTAATTTTATATTCATACCCCCACCCACCGAAGGGATGCCCATTTCTTTTTCCAGTTAAGTCGTGAAAAAACTTCTGGGCACCTAAAACCTGTTCGAAATGAATGTAATACGATGAGCTCAGGGGAGCATCCATCTCGCTGGTGATTTGATAGGATGGCCCTCCAATTTTAAAATCCTTCAAAATAAGATAGCCAATTGGATTGGTACGACTGGTAAAGGATAAGGCTTCCTGTCGAACCTCAAAAGATTGAACCAGTATTCTTTTATTAGGATCGCTCATTGAAGTGGGTTTAAAAAATGAATCTCCAGATGATGGGTGGATCAATTCCTTGTAAGGGAGTCGTACCTTGAGCCAAAACTTGGGATGTTTTTTGGTCGATGAATCAATCCGGCTCAAGTCCTCAATTTCGATATTCTTGGTCCCTTCCCAAGAGGAGAGCCTGAAACGTGAGGGTATCTTTTCAAATTTTGTACAGATCAACCCAAAAGAATTTTCCAGGTCAGACTTTTTAGTCTCCGCAGATGGAACCTCTTTTTCTTCATCAGTTTTGCCCATTTCCACTGGCTTTGCATCCTCTTTATCGGGAACCGTCATTTGATCAGGCAAGGGAGTGAACGGAATTACTCCAGATTCAGCACTCTTTTCAGCAATCTTTTTGAGAGGCGGATCTTGGGCTACAGGTTCGCTGGCCTGAATAACAGGCTCGCTTGGAACGGGTTCCTCGAGCACCTCATCTACTGGCTTTTTCAAAACAATGTATCCAAGAAAACCGACCCAAAGAAGAGCTATGAAGATGAATGTTTTTTTAATCAAAGTAGTGTAGAGATGGAATATTCTGGATTAAACGAAAGGATTATAAAATGAGCAAACTTTCCTTTTTACCCAACCATTGAGTTTGAGAGATACTCATTCAACCATTCACGGACAAGCTCCAGAGGTAAACCAATGACATTGGATAAAGATCCTTCAAATGAATCCACGATCATTTCTGGGTAAGACTGAATCCCATAAGCACCTGCTTTATCCAATGGATTTACTTTGGTAAAATATAGATCAATACTGGATGAAACCAATTTCTTGAAGGTAACTAATGTGGAAACACTTTCAGTGATAAGAACATCCCGGGAAATATTTATCAACGAAACCCCTGTATGCACATGATGCTTCTTACCGGAGAGCTGCAAGAGCATAGACTTGGCTTCCATCAAATCTTTAGGCTTCCCAAAAACCTGATCGCCTAATGCAACTAAGGTATCAGCCCCTAATACCCATTGAGATGGATGAGACTTGGCCACTGCCAAGGTTTTAATCCTGGCATTCTCCATAACTAGCTGAACTGGGCCGTCTTGGTGCGATTGGAGTTCTTCAACCTCAGAAGTAATGATTTTAAATTTTTTTAGCAAAGTGCTTAAAAGTTCTTTTCTTCTTGGCGACCCGGAGGCCAAAATCAAGGAATCAACTGGGTTCAGGGTCGCTTTTTGAGGATCGTTGGACATACTTGTTTTATTTCTATGGTACCCTATCGCATTAGTTCATCAAAATGAAGATTGGAATTGCCCAAATCAATTCCACGGTGGGTGACCTTGACGGAAACCTCCTGCTTGCCTGCGATGCCTATGCCCAATTGGTCCAAGAAGGTACTGAGCTGATCGTTTTCCCTGAACTCGCCCTATGCGGATATCCACCGCGGGATTTGCTCTTAAAAAAACGTTTTGGAGAAGACTGTCGTAAAGCCCTGGAAGAATTTGCTCGGCAGACAGGTCCATGCCCGGCCCTGATCGGATTTCCTCAACTGGGTACCGAAATAGGTAGGGAACCATTTTTCAATGCCGCCGCACTCTGTGTAAACGGCACCGTTACCCAGATCTTTCAGAAAAGACTTCTGCCCACCTACGATGTATTTGATGAGGACCGGTATTTTGCCTCTGGTCAGGCTCCCCTGTCCTTCCTTCATTTGGGCAAAAAATTTGCGGTCACGATCTGCGAAGATATTTGGAACCTCGATAAGGAATTGCACAGCAGCGATCCGTTGGAGGAAATTTGCTCTCAACAGCCTGACCTTCTGATCAATCTCTCTGCCAGCCCCTGGCACCACCAGAAAAAGAACCAAAGAAAAGAACTCCTCCGCAGAGTTGTGAAAAAAGTAAATTGCCCCCTGCTCTATGTAAATGCGGTAGGAGGTAACGATGAACTGATCTTTGATGGTTCCTCCATCGCTCTTTCTGCCGATGGCAAGACGATCGGCCAGGCACCTTCCTTTGAGTCTTCCTGCTCGGTGATTGACTTAGATTCCACCCCGGCTGAGATGGAAGAGGAAGCTGAACTTGAAATGGAATCCATCCGCCAGGCTTTGGTCCTCGGACTCCGCGACTATGCCCACAAAAGTGGATTCAAGAAGGGACTGATCGGGCTCAGCGGAGGAATTGATTCTGCGGTCACCGCCGCACTGGCGGTGGAAGCCCTGGGAAAAGAAAATGTGATCGGGATCAGTCTGCCCTCCGCCATTTCCAGTGACCACAGCCGGGACGACGCAAGGTCACTCGCTGAAAACCTTGGCATTGCCTACCACTCGTTACCCATCCAGAAGATCGTCGACTCCGCAGAAAACGAACTCGCTCCCCTCTTTGCTGGGATGGATGCCGATGTGACGGAAGAAAACCTCCAGGCCCGCAGTCGGGGCCTTTTACTGATGGCGGTCTCCAATAAACTGGGTGCCCTTCTCCTGACCACCGGAAACAAAAGCGAACTGGCGGTGGGCTACTGCACCCTCTACGGGGATATGTGCGGTGGACTGGCAGTCATTTCCGACCTCCCAAAAACCAAGGTCTTTGCTCTTGCCAAACACCTGAACCGAAGTGGAGAAATCATTCCTAAAAATACCATCGAAAAACCACCCTCTGCAGAACTTCGCCCCGACCAAAAAGACAGTGATTCCCTGCCCGAATACGAGGTATTGGACGGTATTCTTCATGGTTATGTTGAGAAGGGGTTATCGATTGACGCCCTCATTGGCGAAGGATTTGATGAGGAAACGGTTCGGAAAATCGTCTCCTTGGTCGACCGTAATGAATACAAGCGTAAGCAGGCAGCCCCAGGCCTTAAGGTCACTCCCCTCGCCTTTGGCATCGGCCGGCGCATGCCCATCGTCCAAAAATATTCCAATTAGAAATTTTTCATCATGAACACATCTGAATCTCTCTTCGATCGAGCCAAAAAACTCATTCCCGGTGGGGTCAACTCCCCAGTGCGGGCCTTCCGCTCGGTGGGTGGAACCCCCTTCTTCACCCAAAAGGCATCGGGTAGCCGCCTGACCACTGCAGATGGGCAGGAACTGATCGACTATGTCTGCACCTGGGGTCCGGCAATACACGGCCACGACCACCCGGTGATCCGGGAGGCCATTGCAGATGCCTTGACCCACGGAACCAGCTTTGGCACACCCGGCCCACTGGAAGTGGAAATGGCCGAACTGATTGTGGAACTCGTACCCTCCGTAGACAAGGTGCGGATGTGTAACAGTGGGTCGGAAGCCACGATGTCAGCTATTCGCCTGGCTCGCGGCTACACCGGGCGGGATAAAATCATCAAATTTGCTGGTTGTTATCACGGGCATGTCGACAGCTTGTTGGTCAAAGCAGGCTCGGGTGCTCTCACTCTCGGCAACCCTGACAGCGCCGGTGTGCCGGCCTCCTTCGCGGCCGAAACCATCGTTCTTCCCTACAACGATCTCGATGCGGTCGAGGGTACCCTCCGCACTTCTCCCGGTGAGGTGGCCGCCCTCATCGTCGAGCCCTACCCGGCCAACTGCGGGCTGATCCTCCCCCTGCCCGGCTACCTTGAGGGCTTACGCAAGCTTTGCTCCGAGCACGGGGTGGTGCTGATTTTTGATGAGGTCATGACCGGATTCCGGTTAACCTCCGGCGGTGTCCAAAAGCTAACCGGAATTACTCCGGACCTTACCGCCCTCGGCAAAATCATTGGTGGAGGTCTGCCCGTGGGTGCCTTTGGAGGAAAAGAGGAAATCATGAATCATTTGGCTCCGCTCGGTCCTGTCTACCAGGCAGGCACCTTGAGTGGCAACCCCCTGGCCATGGCCGCAGGGATTGCTTCTTTGAAATTGTTGAAGGAGACAGATCCCTATGACCGGTTGGATTCCATGGGGCAAGAGCTTGCCCGTGGCTTGAAAAGTATGGCCAAAGACCGCGGAATTCCCCTGCAAGTACCCCAGGTGGGCTCGATGTATTGTTTGTTCTTCACCGACGAACCGGTCACCGAATTTGAACAGGCGGTCGGGGCCAAGCATGAGCATTTCAATGCCTTTTTTCATGAATGTTTAAAGAGAGGGATTTACCTGCCTCCATCTTCCTATGAGACATGTTTTATAAGTAACTCTCATAGCGAGGAGGATATTGCTAGAACCTTGGATATTTTTGAACACTCATTCAGCTCTTTTTGTTGACCTTTCATCTGCTCAAAACCAAAGATTTTAAAAATGATCAACTTTCTATTTCGCCTCTTATTGTGCTTATCAGTTCCTTGCTTCTTTTGCCTAGCTGAAGAACGAATCCCATTTTATGAGGATTATATAGAGGATGGGAACCTCCAGGAGTATCTTAAACTGGCCAATCAGTACCTCGACGAAAAACCAAACTCCAACGAAGCCCCAAGATTGGCTTTGGATTTAATGATGATGGGAAAAGCGGCAGAAGATTTTAATTCCGTCGTGCGAGGAACCGACCTTTTACTATTCGATTACTTAGGGACACTACCCAGCTTACATTTTATTAGTTCTTTTGATAAGGGTTCACCGAGACTCTCGCAGTTATTACTTGTCAAACTTAGTGAGGCGGATCTCAGTGATGCCAATTTTTCTTCCGCCTATGCGAACACGATCATTCTTCTTGCCAGAATTCATGGTCCAGAACTAATGAGCGATCCTTTTTTGCTTCTTAGTTCTTACCTGGTGGTAGAAAAAACGGATAAAAAAGACCTGGTGGAAAGCTTAGCTAAAGCGTTAGAGATAACCGAAGAGAAAAACGCCAAACTCAGGCCCTTAATTGCTCTATGCAAAGCAGAAACTGAACCCCTTGAAAAGCTCACTCAACTGCATGCAATCACCAACCTGGATACCTCTTTTTTTGTTCGCTTTTACACCTCCCAGTTATCTGAAGAACAAAAGAGATCCACCGAGTTTTTAGAAAGTATGATTCATTCCACTCTGTTTGGTGTTCCCGCCCAACCAGACCTTGCTCTATCCTATTTATCGGATCTTCCTGAAAATCTTTCCAACCAGGCCAAGTACAAAGTATTTACAGCCCTTGTTCATTTATTGAAGGGAAACATAGAAAGCTCGACCACCATACTCTCCCCAGTCGCAAATCTCGAAAACACGGACTCTGATCCATGGATTGAAATTGCCAAATCCCTTAAAGATGGATCCGAGTTTAGCCAAAGCCGAAAATCTTTATTTCTCGAACAAATCGAAAAACTTTTTGAACGCTGGCTTAAGGGAAGCGATGCGTTTTTGGTAGAAGGAACTTGGGACGCATCTAACTCGTCCAACCAACTCAATTTCATTGTTGGCGTCAGTAAGGAAGAGGAAAGCTTTGAGATTCACTTTCTGAAAGATGATCAACCCTACTTTTGCTATAAAGTGGAACCTCAAAAATGTATGATTCTCACTCCATCAGGAAAAAATTTACTGTTTAACTCCGGTGGTGCCTATCCTCTTCCAAAAATCGAAATCTCACGCGATGTTGAAGGGGGATCATTCAATTATAATTTCAACCTAAATTTTGGTCGAAACTTTGAAGACCTTTCCAATCAGATGGAAGAAAACATGGCGATCTCCTACCTATCTACAGGCAAAGGGAGAGAAGTTTTACTGAATCATTTTTTTGACCGCAAAGGAGTTTGGCTTTCTCCACCAGCCTCATCCAACCTTGGCACCGTCTTTACGATCCACAAAATTGATCCAAAAGTTGGATCATCAAGATCAAAGGTTGAGATTTCAGCATCCGGGGAGTTAATCTCACTCAATGTCGGAAAACTTCAAATCTCTAAGTTTTTGATGGGCGAGAAGACTATCCTGAATAACCTGCCCGAATGGGAGAAAAGTGAAGCTGAAACGATCCCTGAGTTTCAACTTCCCTTATTGATTGAATCTATCGGCACCCTTATTGAATCTGCGTCCAAGAAGTAGGCTTACCCTTGCAGATAAAACAAGGGTAGAAAAGCTAATCGTTTAGAGTGATGGGCCCCGCAGGGCTTTTTCCAGTTGCTGCTGGAATTCCATGACATCCTGATCACTCGGCTTGTAGTCGGCTGTACCCCCACTCATAGACAACCTGCCAAACTGATCGATGGTCCATTTCTTAACCTCACCATCAGAGAAGGTAACAGAACCACTGGCCATCGCACCTGGCGGAGTCACTCCATCAACTTCGATTTGAACGCCACCAGCAAGGTGATCCGCTTCAGATCCATTTGGATCATTCACCTTTGATAGATCTTTGGGGTCAGCAGGTTGTTCAGGATCAACTAAGGCAAGGTCTAAATCGTCCACCAAAAAACGAACATCCATGTAAGTCAGAACGATACCGAAGTCCTGGTTGATTCTCTTTTGAACCTCAGAAAGTCCCATTCCATCGGCAACCCATTTTGCAATTTCTAATTTTTGTTCTGCAGTAGGCTCGTTGGAAGAAGGTCGAGAAACAACCTCATCTTTTTCGTTGGAATTTAAATCATCGGAAGAATCAAAAGAATCGCTCATATAAAGATCTTTCCGTAGATCAAAAGTGAACTTAATTCAAGCTTGGAAGCTCGAATGGACTCAGGACATAGACTGAGATAATTGCTCGTTCAGTAATTCGACAGCGGTTTTAATCGATGTATCCTGATCCATCATGTTCTCAACGGTTTTGCAGGCATGAATCACAGTACCATGATCACGACCACCAAACGCTGCTCCAATTTCTTGCAAAGAGTGTTCGGTGAGAATACGGGATAAATACATCGCTACCTGTCTGGGAAAAGCAATGTTAGCCGGGCGTCTACGAGATAGCATATCCGCCATTCTGAGGTGGTAATAATCCACAACCTTTTTCTGGATGGTTTCAATGGTGATTCGGCTAAGGTTTTCTTCGCGAAGGATATCTCGAAGTAATCGCTGGATGGTTTCCAAATCAGCTTTCTTCCGGGTTAGACCAACATAGCCTGCCACACGGGTAAGTGCACCTTCCATACGACGCACATTTCGAGAAATATTCTTGGCGAGAAACTCTAAAACCTCTGGCTCGATGGAAATACCCATGGCTTGAGCCTTTTTCGTGAGAATGGCAACTCGTGTTTCCCAGTCAGGTGCCTGTATGTCAGTAACCAATCCCCATTGGAATCTGGAAAGCAATCTACTTTCAATTTTATCGATTTCACCAGCAGGCCGGTCACTGGTTAAAAAGATCTGCCTTTGGGCTTCGTATAATTCATTAAAAGTATGGAAGAATTCTTCCTGAATCCTTTCTTTTCCGGCTAAGAACTGGATATCATCGATAAGAAGATAGTCTACACTGCGGTACCGGGAACGAAACTTGGTCAGCGTATTTTCCTGAATCGCTCGGATAAATTCGTTGGTGAATCGCTCGCAGGATACATAGGCAATCCGGCAACCTGGGTTGCGATTTAGGGCTTGGTGAGCCACCGCGTGCATCAGGTGAGTTTTGCCTAAGCCAGTATCACCGTAAAGAAAGAGTGGATTGTAAGCATGAGCTGGAGCATTCGAGACAGCTACACAGGCTGCATGTGCAAGTTCACTACCAGCTCCAACAATAAAATTGGAAAATGTGTTTTTGGGGTTAATCCCGAGAGAGCGTCCATGCAAAGAAGGTCCTGATGTACGAGTAGACTTTGGCTTACTTGTCTGCTTGATTCGGTTTTGTGATTGTTCGGTATCTTCCTCATAAGATCCGAGGAGCTCAACAGAGTATGGGTAGCCAACCAACTTATCCGCTTCCTGGCGTATCACATCCAAATAATTGTCACGGATCCAGATAGCGGAGAATTCATTGGGGGTTAAAAGTTCGCAACCATCTTCATCCATGTGTCCAACTCGAATGTTATCGAACCAGACACGAAATGTATCGGCTGGGATGACTTCAAGAAGGTTCTCACGGAGAGAACTCCAAAATGTCTCGGGGGTGGCAGTTAGTTGGGTCATAGGGTGAAAGATTTGGAATTATTCACACATCAGAAGCGAAGAATGAAACTTGCTGATTATGAGAGATTTCCGACACAAAAAATTTACAGAAAGCAGACAGACCACAGAAATTTAAAACACTCCACACGGGTAATTTAATTTTCGCAAACATCTGATTTGAAACTTTTTAGGAAATATCCAAAAAAATAATTAGGGGTTTTATGAATGGAAGGGGTGATAAAGGGTAGACTTCTTTTCTGAAGAAGAAATCCCACTAAACCAAGAAAAAAAAGCTTCTGACAACTTTAACTTTCTCACAAGTTATTCACACTGCGATGAAAGTAAGTTTTTGAACATTTTTAGGTTGCAAATCAGTAAAAATCGACTTCCTGCGTAAGCTAATTGATTTTAGGTGATTTAGAGAACTCAAAGCTCGATTAAATGGAGCCAGCCTAATCACTCTGCTCCATTTTTTTGATCAATTTTTGATTAAAATCGTTCGCAGAATCATGCCCAAGTTGCCTGGCTGCTTGGACCATCGCGGCGACCTCTACCAGGCGGGCCATATCCCGTCCCTTGCGCAAAGGAATCTCCATGTGCGGGATGGGGGCTCCAAGAATATCGAAAGTTTTTCTCTCCAGACCGGTGCGGTCAATCTGTGAATCCTTGAGATCGTCGGTGAAGGTGACCACAAGTTCAATTTTCTTTTCGATACGGATAAAACGAATGCCAAATAATTCCTCAACATTGATAATGCCAATTCCCCGGCACTCCATAAATCCTCTGCTCATTTCGTCACAAAAACCTACAGGTGTATGATCACTCAGTAGTTTTACTCTCACCATATCATCCGCAACTAAGCTGTGCCCACGTTCCAATAGGGCCAGGGCTGCTTCACTCTTACCCGCTCCACTATCCCCTCGAACAAGGGTTCCGATCCCCCGAATATCGAGAAGGGTGCCATGCACGGTGGTTCGGGGAGCAAAACGTTCCTCCAAGAGTACTGTAACTTCTGTGGTAAATGCTTTGGAAGCCAGACTCGTTCTGAATACGGGTATTCCGAATCGCTCAAAAACCTCGATCATTTCAGGTGTGGGGGCGAGGTTTCGAGAAATCACTACACAAGGAATTCTCTTAGCCGCCATCTCCTCAAGCACCCGTACTCGGTGACTCTTATTTTGCTCCCGCAAAAATCCCATCTCCCCAGCACCGAAAAGTTGAATTCGCTTGTTCGCAAAATACTTGAAGTAACCGGTAACCGCCAAAGCAGGTCGGTTTAAACTCCTCTCCCTGATGGTGCTTCTGGATAGTGTTTTTCTGGATGTAACCAAGCGAAGGAGTAGCCGTTCCGCAAATGACTCATAAAAATCTCGAACCGAAATGCTTTCAATATACTCAGGTAAAGATGATTTCATCAAAAGAATGGGTTACTACATTTATGCTTCAAAATCATGCCCGAGGTACTTCTCACGAGTTTCCGGATCGGAAAGAAGATATTCTGCAGTTCCATGGGTGAGCACACTCCCTTCATAAAGAAGGTAGGCACGATCTACAATTCTCAGAGTTTCCCGGACATTATGGTCTGTTAAAAAGATACCGATCCCTGAATCCCGCAATTGGCGAATAATTTCCATAACCTCACTCACACTAATTGGATCCACCCCACTGAAAGGTTCATCCAGCATCAAAAATTTTGGTTCCAAAACAAGAGCACGGGTAATCTCCAAGCGTCGCCGCTCTCCCCCACTTAGTGTGTAAGCTTTTTGTTTTGCTAATTTAGTTAACCGAAGTTCATCCAGTCGCTTTTCCACGACTTCATCTTCTCTTTTCTTGTCCAAGCCCAAGGTTTCAGCAATCGAGCGAATATTCTGCTCAACGGTTAGTTTTCGGAAAACGGAGGATTCCTGAGGGAGGTAAACCAAACCATTCCGTGCTCTTTTGTAAGCAGGCTGTGCAGTCAGCGAAATATCATCAAGGGTAACCGAACCAGAAGTTGGAGGAACAAAACCTGCAACCATCGAAAAGGTCGTGGTTTTACCGGCACCATTAGGGCCAAGTAACCCAACAACCTCGCCACCTTTCGCATCAAGCGAAACCCCCTTCACCACTTCTCTTTTTCCATAGATCTTATGCAAACCAGAAGCTTTTAAAGTAGATATTTGGGTAGTGGGCATCTGAGTGTCTGTTGTATTTTTATAAATGAGCCTGAGGAATTAAGGTTTGTTGGACTTCCCCAGCGGAGGAAGAATCAGCCTGGATCTTCCCTCACTTCCGCCAATCACTTCGGCACGACCATCTTTTTCATAAACGATAATTTCTTCACCCTGTGCTTCGCCCCATTTTTGATGAAATACTTTGGCATTATTGAAGAGATAAACTCGCCCACTTTCTTCAGTCCAATTGAGTTCACCAGCAGAACTCTTTCTTAGAGGTTGAATGAGCTTCACATTCCCTCGTGCATGAATCTTGGAAATCTGCCCGAAAGACTCTTCAGTAGTATTATCTTCTTTCCCGATAAGCAATTCCGCCCATTCGCAAGAGATCGTAGAATAATGAGGGAGAGTAGAATTAGTCTCTAAATCTAACATCTTGATAAATACATCTCCCTCCAAGATAAATTTTCGCCTTCCATCTCCAAGATCGAGTAGATCTATTTTTTTCCCATATGCAGTCGTAGGAAAATCTTTGGAAAATTCTTCGTCCGTTATGTTTTCATCATATGGTTGCGTATGCGGATTGCTTCTTCTGGTGGATCGATCTCCAGTGCCCTGTCCCTGACCATTAACAAACCCAGATTCAATCTCTTCCTCGAATCCAATTTTGCCCCGTTCTGAAAATGCTAATCGATTCCTACTGCTGGCAACATTTTCCTCAAAAGTCCAAGGCTTACCAATCGCTTCGAATCCATCGCCCTTGACGAATAAATTCTCAGTGCCTTGTGCATGGCCTTGATTAATATCAAAAAGACCAGAGTTTGAATGAGCAATTGTAGACGGTCTTTGCTCATCCAAAATCAACATCCTAGGCTTTTTTGCCGCATAGACTCCATTGTTAAGATTATCAGCCTCTTCAGCAAAAAGTTCCCAGTTAATTCTTCCATTTTTATCGTAAGTAGGAATCCGAACATCATAAGCACCATTAAGGGCTTGTTCTTTCGCTAAACACAAGTTCGTGAAGAAAAAGCTGAACAGGATAGTTGCAAAAGCTTTCATGATCACACCTAGATTTATCTGCACTGCATAATTTATCTAGATTACATTCATTCAGATGAACTAGTATTGTCATCATCTTCAATATTCGGTCTGAACCGGAGCACCGTGCCATTGATGCAATATCTTTTGTCCGTGGGGGTATCAAAACCCTCCCCGGTAAAGACATGCCCGAGGTGCCCATCGCAAACTGCACAAAGCACCTCCGTCCGTGGGTAACCGAGTAAGTAATCAACCGAAGTTTTCACATTTTCCACCTTGGATGGATCAAAAAACGAAGGCCAACCGCAATGGGAATCAAATTTTTCATTCGAGGAAAAAAGCTCGGTATCACAACCGATACAAAAATAAACCCCGGTACCGTGTTCCTTGAACTCTTCGTATATTTTCCCATTCGGTCTTTCGGTGCCAGCTTTTCTTAAGATGCGGAATTCTTCCGGAGTAAGTTTGGCTTTCCATTCCTCTTCTGTCTTCATGACTTTTTTTGTCTCTGTGTTTTCTTTATCTGTTTCAACTTTATTCGAAGATTCTTCGGCAATAAGACCATAAACTAAGCAAAAAACAACTATCAGGAATAAACCTAAACGGTTTACTATAAATCTTAGATCAATTTTGGATTGAGCCATGAAAATTAAAATTGATCAAATTACCCAATCTTTTTACCCACCCAAACGCTCGATCAAACTGGCATCATTGGCATAAGCAATGGCGGATTCTCGACTTATGATTCCATGCTGGTGCAGAAATAATAAATGTTGCTCCATCGTAAGCATCCCTTCCCTGGACTGAGTTTCCATCGCCGAGTAGACCTGTTGCCAGTTTCCAGTGCGGATTAAATTCCCAATTGCGGGTACATTTTTCAAAACTTCCATCACCAGGATTCTCCCTGCAGCATCCTCTCTTGGCACAAGCTTTTGGCTGAGCACATAAGATAAGCTAAAGGATAATTGAAGACAGATAAATTTAGATTGCTCAGCAGGAAACATATCCACAATTCGGCTCAATGCCCCTTTAGCATCGCGGGTATGTA
>CAXBQX010000009.1:0-53658 GCA_963978365.1 uncultured Opitutales bacterium
CTGGTAGTAGCGCTCGATTCCGGCGACCATCAGCATTTGCTTATACTGCTGGGGGGACTGGGGTAGGGCATAGAACTTGCCAGGATTCAAACGGCTGGGGGTGAGGAACTCCCGGGCTCCTTCGGGCGTGCTTTTGAAAAGGATGGGTGTTTCCACTTCGAGGAATCCCTGTCCGTCAAAATACTGGCGAATGGCATGGGACGCCCGGTGGCGCAGTTTCAGGGCCTTGAGGTTGGACTGCCGACGGAGGTCTAAATAGCGGTAAGAGAGACGGAGATCCTCGCTGACCTTATCCGCGGAATCATCCATGGGGAAGGGGGGCGTCTTCGACTGGTTATGAACCGTGATGGAGTGGGCAAAAAGCTCGATCCCACCGGTGGGCAAGTTGGAATTAACCGTGCCCTCGTCCCGGGCCCGCACCTCGCCGGATACTTCGATCACACTTTCTGGTTTGAGTCGGGAAAAGAGGGTGGAAAGTTCGGCATTCTCAGGGTCCAGGACCACCTGGGTCTTGCCCTCGCGGTCGCGCAGGTCGAGAAAGAATACCCCTCCGTGGTCGCGCAGGGAATCAATCCAACCAATGAGGTTGGCGGAAGATCCGGCGTTTTCAGGGCGTAATTCGTTGCAATCGTGAGTCCGTTTCATGTCAGCGTAAAAACCATCTTTCATAGCCTACAGGGATGGGCTTGGCAAGCGGGATGACCACGGATCACCTGCCTGCCGATAATTCTTTCATTCCCCGCTTTTCCTTAGCCTGATTTTTCGATATGGAGTAAGGGTATATGGCAAGAATCAATACCAACTACGACAAACTCGCCGCTGGCTACCTTTTCCCTGAGATCGCCAGACGCACCAACGCCTTTTTGGAAGCAAATTCTGGAACCCAGGTCTTACGCCTTGGCATCGGGGACACCACTGAACCAATTGTGCCCGCTGTTTTAAAAGGGCTGAGTGATGGGGTTCACGCTCTAGGTAAAGAGGAGAGCTATTCCGGATATGGTCCGTCCGAGGGGGTACTCCCCCTGCGTCAGGCCCTGGCCGATTTATACACGGAGCGTGGTGTATCCCTCGATCCTTCGGAATTTTTCGTTTCCGATGGGGCCAAGTCGGATTCAGCCAACATTCAGGGCATTTTTTCCCAGGACTGTGTGGTGGCGGTGCAGGACCCCGCTTATCCTGTCTATGTGGACAGTAATGTAATCTTTGGCCGCACGGGATCAGCGGGGAAATCCGGATATGAGGGACTGGTCTACATGCCCTGTACCGAGGAAAACGGTTTCTTCCCCGAGCTCCCTGACCGCAAAGTCGACCTGATTTATATTTGCAGTCCAAATAACCCAACCGGGGCGGTGGCGACCAAAGAGCAGTTGAAAAAATTTGTTGATTACGCCAATGAGCACAAAGCGGTGATCTTTTTTGATTCTGCTTACGCTGCTTTCATCACCGATCCTGATCTTCCCCGTTCCATCTATGAGATCGAAGGGGCATCAACTTGTGCCATTGAGATGAACAGTTTTTCCAAAACCGCCGGCTTTACTGGGGTCCGTTTGGCCTGGACCATTGTTCCCAAGGCTTTGCGGACAGAGGATTCCGATGCAGGGAAAGTGCACGCTTTGTGGACCCGCCGGCAAAACACTTTCTTCAACGGTGCGTCCAATGTGGTGCAGGCAGGCGGACTCGCCGCTTTGTCTAAGGAGGGTAGGGAACAGACCGACGCCCAAGTCGCCTTTTATCTGGAAAATGCCCGCATCATCAATGAGGGGCTTAAATCGTTGGGTATCACCACCTATGGCGGGGGCAACGCTCCGTATGTCTGGTTGAAAACACCAGGAAACCTGACCTCCTGGGAGTTCTTTGATAAATTGCTGGGCGAATGCCATGTGGTGGGTACTCCCGGATCTGGGTTTGGACCTGCTGGTGAGGGATTCTTTCGACTCAGTGCTTTTGGGCACCGCCAGAATGTGGAAAAGGCAGTTCTCTCTTTGAAGAACAATCTTTCTCTTTAATTCGCTGACTCCCTGTAGCGGGGGCCAAAAGACTTTTATTGATTGAACTGCCTGGCAATACGCAGGTAGCGATTGGATTCATTGTCGCCAAGTAAAAGGGCTTGGGATAACCATTCCTCTGCTTTCGCATAGTCCTGATTCGTCCCTTGGCCAAGAAAATGCATTATGCCTACATAGCGAATGGACTGCGGGTCTTTGTCCAGGGAAGCTTTTAGAAAGTTTTCCCTAGCTTGGTCAAATTCCTGTCTTTTGTAATGCAAGAGGCCAAGTTCACGCAAGGCATCCGATCTGCCCTGACCTGCGATTTCTTTGAGCATTTTTTTGGCCACGGCTTCATTGTTTTCCAAGGTCAACATTTCGAGAGCCATTTGCACTGGGTCGGTTGACGAAGCTGGGTTAATTTTTCGAGGCATCGGAACACGAGGGGATGCGGGCTTGGTCTTTTCTTGGCTCTTGGGCAGAGTTGAATTCTGAGCCAATCGATTTACTCCCTGTTTTTCATTATCTGATATGGAGGATGACCGATTGGGAGCTTTGACGAGAAGGTTCTCAAATCGTCGGAGTTGCAAGGCTGCTTCAGAGGAACCAGAGTTGGCGGCTTGTCTTAACCACTGAACCCCATGATCCAAATTTCTCTCGATTCCGTCGCCAAGGGCCAATTTCATCCCAAGAGTCAGTTGTGCCATAACCAATCCTTTATCAGCAGCAGCCCGAATCCAGCGATTGGCGAAATCGTTGTTGCGAGCTACGCCATCCCCTGATGAGTAGGCCATGCCCAGATAAAACATTCCGAGGGGCAACCTCTTGCGGGCGGCTTTGGAGCACCAACCGATGGCTTCTTTGGGATCTCTCGGTACTCCAATGCCAGTGAAATAAATCATTCCAAGAGTAGCCTGAGCCGTGGCCAGACCTTGGTCTGCGGCACGTTCCAAATTGCGCATGCCTTTTTCAACATTTCTTGGCGGATTATCAATTTCCATAAGACCCACACAAAAAAGCGCAACCGGGTCTTTGGCTTTGGCCAAATCTCTAAGGTTTGAATGCAGATAAGCCTCGTCGTAGAGGAATTGACCCCGCTCTACTTTATCTCTCTCCAACTCGATCGAAGCGAGTACTGCCATACCGATACCACCATCTGATTTGGCTGCAAGCTTGGCCCATCTTTCCGATTCAGCTAAGTCGATTGGTAAGCCCTTCTCTCCGTACTTGTAAAACAGAGCCAGGGCACCCTGGTAGTATTTGTCTCCTTCCAGAGCTTTAGCCTGAACAAAGGAAAGTTCTTTACTCGAGGCTGAACTCCAAGCGTAAGGAGAGCATATAAGGGTCCAAACTATCCAAACGACCCAACTGGATGAAGGGTTTTTTAAGAATAGATATGGATTTAGGCCTTTCATGGGCAGGGCACGATCCGTTCTTTCTTTTTAATTTATGAAATTTGTGCAAGGTCAAATAATTATCTGTTCTGTTTAATTGGATGAATGACGACTTTTTAACCTGTGTGAAATGTGACTTTGAGTGGCACAAAAAAGACGGAACCGATTGTCCGATTTGTAGGCCGAAGATCAGCCTTGAGGAATCACACCCTTTTGAGAAGGGTGGTATGTTCGGGACGGGTGCGAATCACAAGAGACTCAGTAAATACTACAAAGCACTCGGATTAATCGCACTTGTTTATCTGATTTATTTTCTCCTGAGAGGATGAAACGAGATTACCAATCCTAATTCAGTTCAGGGGGCGGAGACTTGTGGGAGCGTGGAAGAAATGGGTCGGCAAATGCTTGTTGAAAATCGTAACCTCCTTCAAAGTCTTCCAAGGAATCATTTTCAGTCCGACCAAGAATTCCATGTTCCACTAAATTAAATACAATTTCGCCAAAATCCCGGCATTTTCGGATATTCCAATGGTCCATCAGAGTGATGGTCATAGGACCAAACCTTTCGAGGGCGTATTCACGGATTCCTTCCAAAAGCTCATTTCCGGAAACATGACCCCCTTTGCCCTGTTGCTTTTTTTCCATGTTTTTTAAGGTATGATCGAGGGCTTCTCGAATAAAGTAATAGGCACCTTTACCAAATCGATTGTCTTGGTCATGAATCTCTCGAATCACATCGGGAAAGTTTTTGTCGCTCATCGTAGGGAAATGCGTTAAGGATTAGCATCATTCCATAAGCTTATACCATTTCACCAAGCAATCCTAATTTATGAAAATTTCATACTCTTTGGCGAAAGACCGAGCCTCTCCTCATTGTATATCCTGGACTTACCGCAAGAAAAGATACCGCAAGTATTTTCGAACCCGCATCGATGCTTTCAGCTTTCGTAACGAGAAGGAAATGGAACTCGGCGTGAAAGACCGGGAGGCGATTGAGACCGAAGTTATTTTTTTAGTTCTTTCAGAAATCAAAGATAAGCTAAACAGCTTGGAGGAAAGAATTGGTAAGATGGAGGAGTCTCTCCTGGATCAGCAGGAATCGATGAGAGAGATTCGGAAGCCACCAGCTCCTAAAATTCTTAAAATTTCGGAGGCTGCCAAAGTTTTGCGTATATCCAGGCGTAAATTGTACTACCTGTTGGATAAAAAAGTCTTCAAGAAGTACAAACTTCCTCACACCCGTACAACTTTTATCAAGTTGGACGAGGTCGAAAAAGCATTGGGGTCTTCTAATATTGAAGACCTTCTGAATTGATTTCCCACACTGTTTTTGCGAACAACCAATTTTTCTTTGCTAGAGAATCTTAGTTATGGCAAAGAAAGATTCTTCATCATCTAACCCAAACCTATCTGTAATTTTAATATGAGTAAAAAGTTTCCCGGAGGAGTAGCTACTGGAGATGCCGTGCAAGCGATCTTAAACGATGCCAAAGAAAATGAATATGCCTTACCTGCTGTCAATGTGGTGAATACACATACCGTGAATGCGGTTTTGGAAACAGCGGCTGCGGTCAATTCTCCCGTGATGGTTCAATTTTCGAATGGAGGTGGCCAGTTCTACGCGGGTAAAAGTCTCGATAATGACGGTCAAAAAGGAGCTGTAGCCGGTTCGGTGTCAGGGGCCCTTCATGTTCACGCAATGGCGGAAGCGTACGGAGTGCCCGTCATTCTCCATACAGATCACGCAGCCAGAAAGCTGCTTCCCTGGATAGACGGACTATTGGATGCCAGTGAAAAGTTTTACGAGCGTGAAGGGAAGTCTCTTTACAGTTCGCACATGCTCGATCTTTCTGAGGAACCTATAGATGATAATTTATCCACCTGTAAGGAGTATTTCGAGCGGATGAACAAGTTGAATATGACCATAGAGATCGAGCTCGGTGTGACCGGGGGCGAGGAAGATGGGGTAGACAATACCGATATCGACAGTGCCCGGCTCTACACCCAACCCGAAGAAGTCAATCAGGCCTATGAAACCCTCTCCTCGGTGAGCCACCGTTTCACCGTGGCGGCTGCATTTGGAAATGTTCATGGCGTGTACAAGCCAGGAAATGTGGAATTGACTCCTGTAATCCTTAAAAACTCTCAGGAATTCGTAAAAGAGAAACATGGTCTATCCGGAAAACCAATTGATTTTGTTTTCCATGGCGGTTCAGGGTCTTCCCGTGAGCAAATTCGTGAAGCGATCGGATACGGCGTTGTAAAGATGAACCTCGATACCGATATGCAATGGGCATTCTGGGATGGAGTGCATGGATACTACAAAGAAAAGAAGGATTACTTGCATGCCCAACTGGGGAATCCTGAAGGGGATGATAAACCAAACAAAAAGTTTTATGACCCCAGAGTTTGGCTCAGGGCAGGTGAAGTTGCCTTTGTGGAGCGCCTCAAACGTTCCTTCGAAGATCTCAATTGTATCAATCGTAACTAGTCAATTTAGACACCTCTCTGAAACGGAGAGGTGTCTTTTTTTACTTAGCTATCGAGTGTAAATAATCATTTTATGCTTTGATGTTTTCCCATTCTTGCATAGAAATGAATAATATGAGTGAACAAGAAGAACAATCTTTGCCTAAAAGGGTCGTAAGAACCATTACCTTAACCGAGGATGATTTAAATATGCTGGATGAGGTGGAGCGGGTGCTATCCAAGACGGGGCATCGGGTCAAAACCGACAGTAAATTAATCCGGGCTGCGATCAATGTGGCGTCCCGAGTGCTTCATGGTAAATCCTATGATGTCAACGAGATCGCTGAAAAAGTGGTGCGGGAAGATGGCCGTTCCCTTAGTAAACTGATTGCGAAGAAGAGTTCCTAGCCTCAATCCCAAATTTGGGAGATTATTCCTGCTGCGGTGGGCTCAGTTACTTGAACTTTTTCCTGATTAATTTGTAAGGAATAAGTTTCCTGCTCCACGAAAAAGATCGGTCGGTAACTGAGTTGTCTCATCTCATATGCGATTTCTCGCAATCCAAGATGGGGGCCCTGAATCGTAATCACCCCTACTGCAGCTTCGGTCAGGCTGCATAAAGCATGTCCAATACCGTCTGGCGATGCTTTTGCCAATTTTGGATAAGCAGCTAAAGCTTCTCGGTATTCTGCATTCCATTTTTCCTTATTTTTTCCAATTTGCCCAAGGGTATGGAAGCAACGAATTAAACTGGAGTTACCTGATGGCATTGCATGGTCGTACCAAGACTTTTTTCTGGTTGGGCCAGAATCTTCAAAGCCATCCGGACAGGAGAAAAACCCCGGCAGGGTCGGATCTTTAAATTTTTCAACCGTATGCAGGAGATGTTCTTCTGCTTTGGTGATCCAGGTTTCCAGATTACCTAATTTATAAATTTCCGAAATCGTACCCATGGCTAGAAGGGCTTCGACCCAAAAAGCTTGATCCTCAAGAAAACAGAAGCGACTGGTTGTTTGATCAGGGTAGCGGATGGAGGAAACCGATCCATCTGGTTGCCTAAAGACCGAGTCCATCCACCTAAGCAAGTTGTAAGCTTTGTGGATCAAGGATTCGTTGGCCAAGGCCACCCCAGTGTCGACCCAGGCTTTGGCAAGAAGAGCGTGTTGGGCGCAGGATCTTTTTTCATCTTTAGTGGGCTTATCCAATTGGCTGCGGCTTTTTTTAAGTAGGGAGAGCATCTCTGCTTCTTGATCCGGGGAAATATCTTCGGAGGAAAAAGATCTTGGCAGGAAAAGCGGGTCGGAGCCCTGGGTGAACGGATTCCATTTGGAAATGGCTAAATCAGCCTCTTTGGGGCCGAGTGTTTGCGATAGTTCTTTGTGTGTCCAAAGATAATATCCGCCTTCCACTCCATTTATTTCCGCGGAAAGAGAGCAGGCATAGCCCTCCTGCTCCGAACCCATTTCGTGGTCGATCCATTGCAGGGTCTGCTCGATGACTTTTCTATCCTGAGGGTTTTGATACTTTCTCCAGGATCTTGAGAAAGTGGAAAGGAGCAGAGCATTATCGGAGAGCATTTTCTCAAAATGTGGAGAATTCCACTCCCGGTCCAAGCAGTAGCGAAAAAATCCTCCATGCACATGATCAAACAGCCCTCTGGTTGCCATTGAATTGAGAGTTTTGGTGAGACAGAAGTCTAATTTTTCTGAAACCCCCTCAGTATTTCTAGCGGCAGAGGATTCACTCAGAGCGAATAAGAAGTCCATTTTCATAGGCGATGGAAATTTGGGGGCGGGGGTAAAGCCTCCCTGGCCATCATCGTGGGACAGTATCAAAGCCTTGCCTGCCTCCAAAAGAAGGGTGCTGGACCACTCTCTGGGATCGGAAAGCTGGGCATGGTTGGAATGCGAGAGGTTGGCCAATGCGTTCTTGCCGTTTTCAATCAGTTCTTCGGGATTATGTTTATAGTGTTCTGCGATACGCATTAACACCTGAGGCCAGGGTGCAATTCCCTGGCCGTTATCCTCTTTGGGAAAATAAGTGCCACACCAAAAGGGAGATCCATCCGGTAGGCAAAAAGCATGCAGGGGCCAGCCTGCGGACTGATTAAACATGCGAGAGGCTTCCATGTACAATAGGTCAAGGTCAGGACGTTCTTCCCGATCTATTTTGATACAGGTGAAGTGCCGATTCATGATCGAGGCAATGTATGGATCCTCGTAGTTTTCCCGGGACATTTGTTTGCACCAATGGCAGGAAGAGTAACCAATTGAAATCAGGACAGGTTTATTCTCTTTTTGAGCCTGATCCAATGCTTGCTTGCCCCATGGTTGCCAGTGAACTGGCTGTTCGGATAAATTCTTTAGGTAAGGACTGGCTTCGTTGTGTAAATTGTTTGGCATGGAAAATTTCTAATCAAGAATGTCAGAAATCCTAATCCCGCCCAAGCCTCAATACATTTAATCTTTTTGCATTTGTCGATCAGCAGGTTCCGTTTTACGGAAGAAGGATGCCCGAAATTCGTATACTTGCAGATCAGGTTGCCAATCAAATTGCCGCAGGTGAAGTGGTTGAGCGTCCAGTTGCCGTTCTGAAGGAACTGGTCGAAAACAGCATTGATGCTGGAGCAAGTAAAATTGAAATCGAATTTAGAAATGGCGGGAAATCGTATCTCAGGGTCGAAGATGATGGGTCGGGGATGACACAGGATCAGGCCCTTTTATCCCTGGAACGGCACGCTACAAGTAAGATCCGCAAGGCAAGTGACTTGAACCAAGTGGGTACTTTCGGGTTTCGCGGAGAAGCCCTGCCTTCGATTGCAAGCGTGAGCCGGTTTGTTCTGCGTACCCGTTCGAAAAAAGGAGCCGATGGCACGGAGATTTTTATCAATGGGGGGAAATTAGTTCATTGTAAGGAATGTGGGATGCCCCAAGGAACAAGGGTCGAAGTTTCTCACTTATTTAACTCGGTTCCCGGGCGGAGAAAATTTTTGAAAACAGAGGTAACAGAGGCTACCCATCTGGTCCATATGGCCAAACTCTATGCCCTCTCTCATCCATCCATTACTTTTACATTGATTGAAAGTGGACGTACTCTTTTTCGTTCCCCAGCCTGCGAGGTAGTCGCAGATCGTGTGAGAGAGATTTTCGGGACCGGGTTATCGGAATCCCTGGTTCCCTTTAAGGCCGAGGATGGGGAGTTGGCCATGCAAGGCCTTCTTGGTAAGCCTGGGCAAAGTCGATCCACCCGTAAGGAAATGATTTTTTTTGTGAATCGTAGACCAGTGGATAGTAAAACCATTTCTTATGCGGTTATGGAGGCATTTCACACCTTTGTGCCCAAAGGAAGGCATCCATTAGCGATTCTTTTTTTAGAGATTGATCCAGCTGCAGTGGATGTGAATGTGCACCCATCCAAACGTGAGATTCGTTTTCGAAATGAGCCGCAGGTACGATCCTTTCTCCTCAATAAAATTCTTGCTCATAACCGGTTGACCGCTTCTCCATCCGCACCGTCTGTAGAGGAGGGATTGGAGGACGGATCGGATCACGAAAAAACAGAATTTATTCCTCAGATCGATCCGCGAGCTTTGGAACTGTATGGGAAAAAAGAACCTACCAAAGTTTCAGCAAACCTTCAGGCAGAACCTGCTTCTGGGAACAAGATGAGGGACGAGGAGCAGCCTCTCAAGGGGGAGTCAAATCCAAGCCAAAAAGACGAATCTCCTAGAAAGGGAATCATCAACCGTAAGTTGGTTGGGGGGCGTCAAGAACCCGGTGCAGAATGGCAGTTTTTGGATCGGTCCCATGGGGATCTTGCTATTTTCTCGACTCCTCAGGGTGTGGTTGCCTTGCATGCCCGGGCAGCTTACGAGCGGATTCGCTTTGAACAAGTAGAGGACAGCCTGAGAGGGGCAGATACCAGTGCGTCCCAAAGCTTACTTTTGGCTGAACCTTTGGAATTGGACGGGATTGATAGTACGAATCTTAGGGAGAGCCTTCCAAAGTTGAGAAAGCTTGGTTTTGTGCTGGAGGAATTTGGCCGGAATTTTTATCGATTGGAGGGATGCCCGCACTGGTTGCCGCCCGAAGACGCAGCCAACTACCTCAAGGACTTTCTTGAAGTGGCCAGGGAACATGGCGGGGATTTAAGAGTAGAATCTTTTATTCGCGAGGCATTGGAAAGGCAGGTCAATTATTCCCATGAAACCAAGGCATCCTTCTCTGATGCAGAAATCATCAAATTAGCGAGCCAACTTCTGGGGTGTCGAAATCCATTTGTTTGCCCGCGGGGACGACCCGTGTATTTTGAAATCCCAATCCGGGATTTTGAAACCCGTTTTAAAAGAAAACTTTAAATTACAAACTACCCTTTCTGTTTACTCGAATGTCTAAAATCTATGAAAACCTACCATTATTTCTTAAAAAATGTATGTCTCCTCTTCTTGCTGGCAACTTTCTCATGCAGCCCTTCTAAATTAGCCAAGGATACGATGGGTGAAATCAAAAAAGGGGGAGAAATTATTACCGAGAAAAGTAAAAAAGTTTATGCTTCAGGTAAGGATTTTTTAGGGATGAAAGAAGAGGAGACTTCTGAACCTTCGGCGAAGCCAATGACTATTTCCAAAAGAGTTTTCGGAAACATGAAGGATGGGACCAAGATCCATGAATTCCGGATGATTAATGAAAATGGAATGGAAGTGAGTATCCTTGAGTATGGGGCAGCTATCCGTGAGCTGATCATTCCTGATCGCGAGGGACTCAAAGAAAATGTCTCCCTTGGTTTCTCCAACCTGGATCAATATGTAAAAGAGAGCCCCTATTTTGGTTGTATTGCGGGTAGATACGCCAACCGCATAGCTGAAGGAAAATTCTCGATTGATGGGAAAGAGTATCAGTTGGCCACCAATAATGGTTCCAATCATTTGCATGGAGGGGATCGGGGCTTTGATAAAAGAGTATGGGAAGGAAAGCCCTTGGAGAATGGACTCGGAGTTATTTTTACCTACCGGAGTGTGGATGGAGAGGAAGGTTACCCAGGGAATCTGAGTGCCAGCGTTACTTATTTGTTATCCGAAAATGATGAATTAAGTGTCCTGATTGAGGCAGTAACCGATGAGCCAACTGTGGTTAATCTAACCAACCATGCCTATTTCAATTTAGCAGGGGAGGGCGAGCCCACGATTTTGGATCATGTGCTTACCCTGCCCGGCACCTCATATGTGGCCACAGATGAAACCAATATTCCCACCTCGATCCAACCCGTGGTCGGTACACCCTTAGATTTTCGGACACCTTCGATCATTGGAGCCAGAATAGAACAGGGGCACGCCCAGCTTAAATTTGGTAAAGGATACGACCATACCTGGCTGGTTCCTGCATCGGAACAGAAGCTTCGTCATGCTGCGACCTTACATGACCCCAAAAGTGGAAGAACTCTTAGGTTGTCGACCAATCAACCCGGGGTTCAATTCTACTCTGGCAATTATTTGGATGGTTCTTTGCTTGGGAATTCAGGGAACCCATACCCTCTGCGTTCCGGGTTGTGTCTTGAGCCCCAACTCTTCCCAGACAGCCCCAATCAGCACCATAAAGAGGGGTGGCAAAATTGCATTCTGCGCCCAGGAGAGACTTATTTGCACCATTCTGTTTACCAATTTTTCGTAAAATAAGGAATCTCCCCCGCCAGGGGAAAAAGAATCGTTTTTTTTCACATAACGGGTTACTTTGGCACAATTTCTGCCAATTCTGCTTTATTAATTTCTTACATCCATGACCCATCTCAAAGAGCCACCCATGCCATCTGCCAAAACATCTTCCGATTCCAATATAGTTGAGGATTTAAAAGCCTCGATCTTAAGGCAATTACAACTGAATCTTGCCCGCAGTGCGAAATCTGCATCCTCCCAGGAGGTTTGGACTGCTGTGTGCCTTGCGGTACGGGAGAGAATCATGGAACGCTACATGAAAACCCAACAGACCCACCTGGAGTCTGATGTGCGCAGGGTGCATTACCTTAGCCTGGAATATTTAATGGGCCGATTGCTTAATTCCAATCTTTGTAACCTCGAGATACGCCAACCCCTCGAGCAAGCATTGGAAGAGCTGGGTTTTGATTTCCCTGAATTATGTGAGGAGGAGCATGATATGGGCTTGGGGAATGGAGGACTGGGTAGATTGGCTGCCTGCTTCCTCGATTCTATGGCAACGATGGATTTACCTGCCATTGGCTACGGAATCCATTACCAATACGGTTTGTTCAAGCAGGAGTTTGAGAACTGTCGTCAAATTGAGAAACCCGATGACTGGCGGAGGTTCGGCAATCCCTGGGAAATTGCCCGTCCTCAATTCATGCAAAAAGTAAAGCTCTATGGTCATGTAGAGCACAACTATGATGACCGGGGAAATTACCGTCCGAGATGGGTAGGGACTCGCGTAGTGGATGGTCTTCCCTTTGATGTGGCTATTGTTGGTTATGGAGGAAAAACAATTAATTTCCTAAGGCTTTGGGAGTCGAAAGCCTCCGAGGAGTTTGACTTGGATGTTTTCAACCAGGGGGGCTATGTGGAAGCCGTTCGAGAAAAAGCGACGGTCGAAACCATTTCCAAAGTTCTCTATCCCAATGATGAAACAGAGAATGGTAAAGAACTCCGGTTAGTGCAGCAGTACTTTTTTGTTTCCTGTTCCTTGCAGGACATGATTGCCCGGTACCGTAGAACCCACCAAGGGTGGGATCAGTTTGCGGATAAAGTGGTGGTGCAACTCAATGACACACATCCAGCGGTTGCGATTCTCGAGTTACTCAGAATTCTGGTCGATGAAGAGGAAATGGCTTGGGATCGAGCTTGGAGCTTAGTGAAGCGAACATTTGCTTACACCAACCATACACTTTTACCTGAGGCATTGGAAACTTGGAGCGAAGGTCTCTTTGCCAAGGTCTTACCTCGTCACTATGATTTGGTTTTGGAGGTAAATCGGCGGTTTCTCAGCCTCGAGATCGAGAAACTGGCCCCAGGGGATCATCAGAAAAAGCATCGCATGGCCATTGTCGCTGATGGCCAGGTGCGTATGGCTCACCTCTCTGTAGTTGGCAGTCATTCGGTCAATGGGGTTGCTGCTCTTCACACAAAATTACTGCAGGAAAAGCTTCTCAGTGAGTTTTCCGAACTTTACCCTGATCGTTTTAACAATAAAACCAACGGGATCACCCCGCGCCGTTGGCTACTTGGATGTAACCCAAAATTAGCTTCTCTGGTGAATGATTCGATTGGTAAAACTTGGATTACCCAAGCCCATGAATTGCGCGGACTGACTAAATTTGCGGACGACTCCTCCTTTCGTAAGAAATTTCGGGCGATCAAAACCGAAAATAAAGAAAATCTGTCCAATCTGATTTCCCACCGTTTTGGACTCCAGTTGAACCCGGAAGCTATGTTTGATGTACAGATCAAACGATTGCATGAATACAAGCGCCAGCATCTGAACCTGCTCCATATTTTGACTCTTTACCGGAGACTCCTACAAAACCCAGACCTCGAGATTCCCCCTCGGGTGTTTATTTTCGGGGCGAAAGCTGCTCCTGGGTATCATATGGCCAAGGTGATTATTCATGCGATCAATCTAGTTGCGGAACGCATAAACTCGGATAGCCGGATTAAAGATATGATTAAGGTCTTTTTCTGGCCTAACTACGGAGTTTCAGCGGCTGAAAATATTATCCCTGCCAGCGATTTATCTGAACAAATCTCCACTGCAGGTAAAGAAGCCTCGGGTACTGGAAACATGAAGTTTGCATTAAATGGGGCGTTAACCATGGGCACCCTGGATGGGGCCAATGTGGAAATTCTTGAGGAAGTGGGAGAAGATAATATTTATATTTTTGGTAAGACCGTTGAGGAAGTAGAAGACTTGAGGTCTTCTGGGTACGATCCCTTTTCTTACTATGAGAGCGACGAGGAGTTGAAGGCTGTACTCGATTGGCTTTCCTCCGATTTCTTTTGCCCAGGAAAGGGTGGTTTGATTTCTGACTTAACCAAGGGATTACTCGACTGGGGAGATCCTTACCTGGTTCTTGCCGATTATCGATCCTACATCAATGCTCAGGATTTAGCTGGCCAATTATACCTGGATCAGGACCAGTGGGCATCGAAAGCGATTCATAATGTAGCGGGTTCTGGGAAGTTTTCCTCAGACCGGACCATCGGTGAGTATGCCAAAGAAATTTGGAAATTAGATCCAGTCCCCGTTCCTTGATCCGGTTGCTTCATCTATTTGCTCTCTTCTGTGGGGGGCTTTTATCTTTATGGGCAGATCATTCAGCGGCCCTTTCAGACAGGTTACCTTTTCAGCTCGGCGAGCGTTTGGAGTACGAGATGAAATGGGGCTTTTTCCCTGTCGGATCAGCGGTTATGGAAGTTTTTGCCAAAAATCAAAATCAAGAGAACAGCCCAATCCTTGTACGATTTCAGGTCAGAACCAATTCATTTGCAGATAATTTTTACAAGGTTAGGACTTCGATTACGAGTACCTTGGACTCAGGTTTCTCACGAACGCTAGAGTACGAAAAATCTCAGCATGAAGGTAAAACCAAAAGGGAAATTGAGGTTCTCTATGACTACGACAAGGGAGAAGTCTCTTATATCGAAAATCAATCTGAACCCAGAATCACTAACATTCCTGGAAATGTTTTTGACCCGTTATCCATTGCCTACTTTTTCAGGCTGAACCCTCTGACTCCAGGAGGCAAAACAGTTTTGCCCACTTGCGATGGAAAACGCTTTCAGGAAGTGGTTGTAACAGCTGGGCAACGCGAAAGAATATCTCTACCCCACGGGAAGGTCTTCGCGATAGAGACCAATCCATCTCTCAAAAACTTAGGTGGTGTCTTTAATAAAAGTCCCAAGGGTATGTTAAAAGTTTGGTATACCGATGATCAACGAAGAGTGCCAGTTCGCGTAAGCAGCAAAGTTGTGGTTGGCAGTTTCACTGCCAGCTTAGTGCGGGCAGATCCTCCACTCTTAAGCTACGAATAGCAAATCGAGCAGGGGAAACCCTGTCCTAGTCTTGGTTTGGGCCTTCTTTGAGGAGCTCGATAAAGGAACGAAGGGCTGGGGTGAGCATGCGAGTCTGTTTATGAATAATCGCAAGAGGTCGGTTGTGGATTCCACCCTCCAGCTTGAAGCTCTTAAGCTGGTTTCTCTCAACTTCATTCACCACCGTGCTCGCAGGTAGGATGGCCAATCCAGCATTAATTTCGATGGCCCGTTTCACCGTCTCCACATTATCGAATTCCATAACCACAGAAACCTCAATCCCTGCTTGGCTCAGGATTTCATCCGTAGCTTTACGGGTGGGTATATCTTTTTCGAAAGCAATAAATTCAACCCCTTGAAGATCTTTCAGGGCGATCATTCGTTTTTGGCTGAGGGGATGTTCTGGGCTCATGGCCACAATCAACTCATCATTGGTAAAGGGAATGATTTCAAGATCCCGTTGGGGTGCAGGAAAAGCGATTAAACCAATATCCGCATTTCCGTGAAGAACATCTTCGTACACTAAGTTTGCTCTGCGGTATTCAACCCGGGCGTTTACCGAAGGAAACTCCTTGAGAAAGGATTTCAGATAGGGCGGGAGAACATGGAGTCCGATGCTGTTGACTGTTGAGATTTGAACCGTTCCGCTGACCACATTGCGCATTTCCTGAATTTCGCAATTCAGGCGATCATAAAGATTTAAGATCTGCTTAAAGGTGGAATAAAGTGCGGTTCCTTGAGGGGTGAGTCGAAATTTCTTTTGGTTTCGGTCAATGATCAGCATTTGGTAATGCGATTCCATTGCCTTGAGTTGCTGACTCACTGCAGACTGGGTAACCTCATTTAATTTGGCCGCCTTGGAAAAGCTTTTGCTTTCCACTAAATCACAGAAGGTTTTAAAATTTTGAATATGCATTTGCTATTATTTGAACTTATTTAAAAGTTAATATAACACAAGTACTACTTATGATAACCTATGAAGAATTTTGCTCCAATCTAAATGAGCTCAGGGGAAAGATATCCATTGCTTGTGCGGAGTGTGGGAGAAAGCCTGAAGAGGTAGTTTTATTGCCGGTAACCAAAAACTGGCCCGTGGATGCTGTTAAATATTGCCAAAAAGCCGGGATCTACAGGGTTGGGGAAAATAGAGTTCAAGAGGCTGTTTCAAAGCAAGATCAAACCGAGGGGGTGAGCTGGGAGTTGATTGGTCATTTACAGAGTAATAAAGTAAACCAAGTGGTTGGGCGATTTTCCCGAATCCAAACCTTGGATTCTCTGAAACTCATTCAAAAGGTGCAGGTTGCTTCGGAGCGTATGGACTGTAAAACCTCCATTCTTTTACAAATCAATGCAGGAAATGATCCTGCGAAATTCGGATTTTCAATCGAGGATGCAAAGTTGGCATTGGATGAAGCACTTGCCTCTTCGCATTTGCGAGTCGAAGGCTTGATGACCATAGCACCCTATGTCCCAGATGATTTATCTGTGGCCCAAAGTGCCTTTGCAAAACTTGCAGATTTACGGGAGGTGCTTTCAGCTTCTCATGGAGTTGAGCTCAAGGATTTATCCATGGGGATGTCTGATGATTTGGCCCAAGCAATCGCCTGTGGAAGTACCATGATCAGGGTTGGTTCCGCATTGTTTGGGCAAAGAAATTGAGAAAAGTATTCCTTAGATCAGCTCTCTTAGTTCACGGACTGAAAGGGTGAGGTTCGCTGCTTCCGATTCCTCAAAAACCTGTTCCAAAAGTTTTCTTTTTCCAGCCTGTAAGCCGAGGACTTTCTCTTCCACAGTATTCGAAGTGATCATTTTATAAACGGTAACCTGCTTATCCTGCCCAATTCGGTGGGCCCGATCGGTAGCCTGAGCTTCGGCAGCGGGGTTCCACCATGGGTCAAAATGAACCACGATATCGGCACCCGTTAAATTCAATCCTGTTCCGCCTGCTTTTAAAGAAATAAGAAAAACAGGGATGGATTCATCGCTTTGGAAGCGGTCGACCTGTGCCATCCGATCTTTGGATGATCCATCGAGGTAGCAGAAGGGGATGGAGGCACCTGTCAGTTCTTCTCGGAGAATTTTGAGCATTTGGACAAACTGGGAGAAAACAAGCATCCGGTGTCCACCCTCGAGGCAATTATAGAGCAGTTCCCGAAATGCGTTGAGTTTACAGGAGCGGAAATTTTCGATTTCGGGGTCAATCAGGCGAGGGTCGCAACAAGTCTGTCTTAAGCGAAGGAGCTGGGTCAGTGTTTTCATACGAAGCTGTCCATCCGAGGCTCCACTTCCTGCAAGTTGGTTGAGCTCCTCTTCCGCAGATTTCCGGACCTTTTCATAACATTCTTTTTGGTCATCCGTAAGGTTGAGGTAGAGCACTTGCTCGATCTTGTCTGGAAGCTCAGGGGCGACTTCTCTTTTGGTTCTTCTGAGAAGATAGGGTGCAGATTGTTTGAGGATGCGTTGTTCGTGCCACAACCTGTCATCCCCTCGAGATCCATCCGGAAGGGAAGGGTTGGCTCCAGGCAGGAGAAACTCCAGAAGGGACATGAGGTCCGAAACGCTATTCTCGATCGGAGTGCCCGTAATTAACATTCGACCCTCCGAACTAAGGGAGGATGTAGCTTTTGCATTTTGCGTCTTTCTGTTTTTCAGATGCTGAGCTTCATCCCCAATCACACATAGAAAAGGGAAATCTCTAAACATCTCCAGATCTCTGGACAGGGTACCATATGATGTGATCACTAAATCAAATTTACCAAGATAAGAGGGGGTGGTGGCCCGGTTGGGGCCATGGTGGGCATAGGTGGAAAAAGTTGGGCAAAATCTTTCCGCTTCCCGTTTCCAGTTTTCCACCAAGGATGCGGGGCAAATCACCAGCGATGTTTTTACCGCCCCCCCCCTTTTTCTGAGGCAGGAAAGAAAGGCAAGGGTCTGGAGGGTTTTACCCAACCCCATTTCATCGGCCAAAATCCCTCCAAGTCCATGGTCAAAAAGGTGTAGCATCCAGGCTGTGCCAATTGCCTGATAGGGCCGAAGGACGTTTTCGAGTCCATCTTGGGGGTCTGGCTTGCTCAAAGCGGATAGGTTTTTTAAGGCCAGCCCTCGCTTTTTCCATTGGGTCGGGGTTTTAAATCGTGGATCAGCTTGGGTGAAAGTTTCTTCAAGAGTAGTCGATTGGAAGCGAGTGATCAGATGTTTGGATTGGGAAAGTAAGGGGGCATCCGCAGTGCCTGATGCTTGCCTTTGGACCTGGCCAACTTTTTCCCGAAGCTCTTTGGTTAACAGATAGGTATGCTGCCCGTGTACAATATGGTTTCTGCCTGTGGATAAGGCATGGTCAATTAAGCTGATCGGGGCATCTCCTGCTTCAATCCTGGTATCAATTTCGATTTGGTTTTCCTTTTCCTGGGCACGGATAGAAAAAGTGGCACACTTAATTTTCTCGGTGTGTTTCCTGAAGTTTTCAGTGAAAGAGGAAAAAGGATCGAGCTCGAATTCCTCCTGGTGTAAAGCCAGGAAATCCAAGACTTTGGAGGAGTCGCGAAGCCACCACCAGTGCCGATGAGAACGATCCCGGATAAAGGACCACTCGCGTAAAAGCCTTAAAACTTCAGAATAATTTGGATGCTCAGAACTTGGGAGAATGATACGGAGATATTCGGTTGATCCCTCCACTTCAATCGATGGGCCATCATATGCGACTTCCGAAGCAGTTCTATGGTTTATTTCTTCTTGCTCCCGTTCGTGAATTTCGCGGACCTTCGGTTTGGGCTTGGAAACTTTAGGCTCGCCCACCAGTTCGCTCACACCCGCCAAGCCAGAATCAGTCCAGGGCAGGGAGTGGTCCGGATCATTGGCGGGAAAAAAACAATCGATCTGGTGAAGCATTTTAAGCAACTCGGCAGCTTGTTGAACATTGAGCTGTAAAAATGAGGTGAGTTTCCCTCCGCACCACTGGGTCAGGGCAAAAAGGGCAGATCTTTCCGCATCGGGTAAGTTACCTAGCGAATTGAGTTCGCATTTTTCTGGAGGGATACGGTTTCCGGAATCATCTTCCAACTCAACTTTTGCCGGAATTGCATTACGCTGAATCGAGCCCGCAAGGGTAGGGGGAAGCAAGATACGCAGCTTCACCCGTTAATTATGCCATCATCGAGAGTTTGGCAATGGCTTCGCTGACTCCTTTTCCTGCAATTCCTCCTCCCATCGCAAAGTCTGGCTTACCTCCACCTTTGCCTCCGATTTGCAGTGCTAATTCTTTAATGATTTCACCCGCCTTGTAGCCCTGGGTCATAGCCCCTTCGGAGCAAATACAAATCAAGGAACACTTTTCATCGTTTTCTGCGGCAAGCAGAACAACAGATGGGTCGGTGCGTTTATTCACCTGGCTTGCCAAGCCTCGCAATTCGTTTGCAGGAACGCCATTGACGGTTTTGGCGATGATCTTAATCCCTTGTTTGTCCGTGGCCGCCTGAATCAGTTGCTCGGCAAGACCCGCCTGGTCTTTTTGCTCGATGGATCGAAGTTTCTTTTCCAGGTCCTTGTTGGTTGACTGGATATGCTTGATTCGATCCTCGAGCTGTTCCGGGTTGCACCCAAGACCTCGAACCAAGTGGGTAAACCGATCAAGGCGGTTACTTGCCCAGTCGTATGCGGCATATCCTGCAACTGCCTCCAATCTCCGGGTTCCCGCTGAAATCGCTGATTCTGAAAGCAGACGGATCGAGCCGATTTCTCCCCCAGTTCGAACATGAGTCCCCCCACACAATTCCTGGCTCCATCCACCGAGATCAACAACCCGGACCACTTCGCCATATTTTTCACCAAAAAAAGCAATCACACCATCCGGTTTTTCCGAAAAAGGAACTTCATAGGAATTCAAATCATCATTTTGAAGAATTCTTTCGTTGGAAATTCTCTCAATGGTTTTTACTTGGTCCTCGGAAAGGGCTTCAAAATGGGAGAAATCGAACCGTAAACGGTCGGGTTGAACCAAGGACCCTGCCTGGCGTACATGATCCCCCAGAACCTCCCTCAAGGCCCAGTGCAGAATATGGGTGGCAGTGTGGTGCTGCTGAATGGCCTTTCTTCTGGAAAGATTCACATCGAATATGACCAAGGAATCGGTCCAATCCTTCTCCAATTGAGTATTTTTGATTTGGTGAAGAAATCGTCCAGCAGAGTCTTTGATCACATTTTCAATCTCCAATTCAGATCCTCCGACCTGGACTGTTCCGGTGTCTCCCACCTGTCCACCCATTTCCGCGTAAAATGGGGATTTGTCAGAAACGAGAAAGCATTTCCCTTCTGATTCAATGACATCCGTACAGGTGGCTGAAAAGTTAGTGAGGTTGGCAAGCTCATACCCACAAAAGACAGTAGATTCCGAAGAATCTCCGTTTTCACTGACCAAAATATCAACGGACTTATGGGCATCGCGTGCCCTTTTCCTCTGAGCTTCCATCTGGGACTCAAATTCTTCATGGTTGATAGATAATCCGGATTCGCGAGCCATCAGGTCTGTTAGGTCTACCGGGAAACCAAATGTGTCGTAGAGCTTAAACGCAAACTCTCCGGATACAGTGGAACCGGTGGGCAACTCTTTGGTTTCGCGATTAAAAAGCTCAATTCCGCGGTCGAGGGTTTTATTGAAGGATACTTCTTCTGATTTTAAGGTATTTTGGATCAGGGCAGATCTTTCCTTTAATTCGGGAAATGTCTCCCCCATTTGCTCAATCAGAACTGGAGCAAGCTTGTGGAAGAAGGGTTGGGTAAAGCCCAAGGTTCTTCCATACTTCACCGCCCGGCGCAGGATACGACGAAGGACATAATTACGGTCATTATTTCCCGGAAGGATGCCATCTGCGATGGAGAAACTCAGGGCACGCAGGTGATCTGCAATAACCCGAAAGGCAATATCGATTTGTTCCTGTTCATTTTTTGGCTTTCCACCTTCAGGAAGGGTCGAGGAGTATGCTTTCCCGGATAAATCTTCAATTTTTGAAAAAATGGGTGAGAAAACATCGGTATCGTAGTTGGAGGCTGGCTTGGAGAAATCGGTAAAGTTTTGGGTGGACTGCATAACCGCCGCCACTCGCTCAAACCCCATACCAGTATCCACATGCTTCGATTTTAGGGGCGAAAATGTGCCATCCCGGTCGGCATTGAACTGGATAAAGACCAAGTTCCAAATTTCTATGCAGAGGTGAGAGTCCGCATTGACCAATTTTCCCTGACTGTCTCCATTTGGGGTAAGGTCCAGGTGAAGTTCAGAGCAGGGGCCACAGGGACCTGTTTCACCCATCATCCAAAAGTTGTCTTTTTTACCTCCGGTAACCACATGAACTTTGGGATCTAGTCCAGCGGACTGAAAGATCTTACTCCATAATGTATGAGCCTCCTCATCAAAATCAGCAGGATCCCCTTCTTCAGGTTTATACACCGTGGCATATAATCGGTTGGCAGGAAATTTCCATCGGTCCACCAAAAGTTCCCAGGCCCATTTGATCGCATCTTCTTTGAAGTAATCTCCAAAGGACCAGTTTCCCAACATTTCAAAGAAAGTATGGTGGTATGTATCCAAGCCCACATCTTCGAGGTCATTGTGTTTTCCACCGGCCCGAATGCATTTTTGCGTATCAGCAGCCTTGGTAAAGGGGGCAACCTGGTCTCCCAAAAAATAAGGGACGAACTGATTCATCCCCGCGTTGGTGAATAGTAAATTAGGGGACTGAGGAAGCAAAGAAGCGGAGGAGACGATTTGATGGTTCTTTTCTGCGAAGAACTCTAAAAAAGAGCTTCTAATTTCCTGTGCTTTCATTTGGATAAGTAAATTAGGAAATTCTGGATAGGATAGCAGCAGCCATCTCTTCGGTCGACACAGAGTCTCCTCCCATGGCAATATCTCCCGTCCTAAGCCCTGCTCGGATAGTATCCTTTACCGCATTTTCCAGGGAAAGAGCCGCATCCTCCAGCCCAAAGCTGTACCGGAGCATAAGGGCGGCACTTAGGATTTGAGCACAAGGGTTGGCAATTCCTTTTCCCGCGATATCGGGTGCTGTTCCACCGGCTGGTTCATACAAGCCATAAGGGAACCCTTGGCTATTCGTACCGGTGCCAAGACTAGCCGATGCGAGCATACCCAGAGAGCCGCAAATAACCGCCAGCTCATCAGATAAAATGTCTCCAAACATGTTTTCGGTAAGCAAAACATCAAATTGATTTGGGTCTCGGACAAGTTGCATGGCCGCATTGTCGACATACATGTGGGTAAGTTCGATTGACGGGTCGAGCTCTTTTACTAATTCGGAAACGGTCTGCCTCCACAATACAGAAGTCTCCAGCACATTCGCTTTATCAACCGAACAGATTCTTTTGTCTCGAAGAGATGCTGCTTTAACTGCGACTTCAGTGATCCGCTCGATCTCAGAGGTCCGATAAATCATTGTATCGATTGCTTCTTTTTGCCCATCCTCAAGAATCCGGGTACTTTTGGGCTGACCAAAGTAAATCCCACCGGTCAACTCCCGGACACACAATACATCAATCCCTGCACTAGCCACATCCTGGCGGAGAGGAGAGAGATCTGCTAATTCAGGAAATAAATTGCCTGGCCTAAGATTGGCAAAAAGTTCAAATTCTTTGCGCAGGGGAAGTAGCGCGGCTCTTTCAGGTTGTTCTTTGGGTGGTAAGCTTTCCCATTTTGGACCGCCAACGGAGCCAAAAAGTATGGCGTCCATGGATCGGCAAGCTTCGAGAGTTGAATCTGGTAATGCTTTTCCGTGGTTATCAATACCGATTCCACCCACATCGTGACGGGTCGTGATACATTCAAAGTTGTAGGCCTCACCTACTTTTTTGATAGCATCTAAGGCTACTGACATGACTTCGGGCCCGATTCCATCTCCGGGCAGATTCGCAAAACGGATAGTTTTCATCTAAAAAAACTACCATTACTAATTGATCTGAGGAATCCTGCAAAGAGGAAAAAGAGCTCAACGGGATAACCCTATGTATTCGTTGACAAATTTTGTCTTACTGGTACTTTGGAAGGTTCATTTACAGTCTAGTCCACAAGGGACGGGCATCTTGCTCGTCTTTTTTTTTACATCCATTAACCATTAAAATAACCGTCCCATGAGCAGCGAAATACTCGCAGTCCTTGAATACATGGAAAAAGAGAAGGGGATCAGCCGCCCCGACATGATCGCAACGATCGAAAATGCTGTGAAAGCAGCGGCAGAGCGAGGCGGTGCCAACTCCGAGCCCAGTGAGGTTAGGGTTGAGATCAACCCCAAAAACGGCTCACTCCAAGCATGGACCCTCTTAAAAGTGGTCGAGTCTGTTGCAGATACCGCCAAGGAAATTCACATCGATAAAGCCCGGCTCTATGCGGAAAACCCACAAATTGGTGACATCGTGGAGCGGGAGATGGACCCTGCCTACCTCGGGAGAATAGCAGCTAAAACCGCTGAGCAGGCCATCAAACAAAGACTTCGCCAGTTCGAGAAAGAGCACATTTATGATGAATTCCGAGATCAAGTCGGAAACTTGGTCACTGGTACGGTTCGACGCAAAGAACGGGGGGACCTCATTGTTGAAGTTGGCAAGGCCGAGGCACTACTTCCGTGGCGCGAGCAAGCACCTGGGGAAGACTGGGTTCCAGGAGAAAGGATACGTTGCTTATTGGTAAAACTTGAACAGCAGGGTCGTGGCCCGGAGTTAATTCTTAGCCGGTCCAGCCTTAATTTTGTTCGTAAACTCTTCGATATGGAAGTATCCGAGATCGCGGATGGTACTGTCAGCCTGGCAGCTATGGCCAGAGAGCCTGGCTACCGCACAAAAGTTTGTGTTAAAAGCACGGACCCCAAAGTAGACCCTGTAGGTGCTTGCGTGGGTGCAAGAGGAGGTCGGGTCAAAAGCATTGTTCGTGAAATGAACGGGGAGAAAGTGGATATCGTTCGTTGGTTTGAAGATCCAATCGAGCAACTCGTGGAAGCTCTTAAACCCGCGGTTCCGCAAAATGTCTCCTTAGACCGTGATAAACGCAGAATGTATTTTGAGGTGAAAGAAGACGATCTTTCTGTCGCCATCGGTCGCAAAGGTATTAATGCCCGGTTAACATCGCGTTTGCTCGGTTGGAAGCTGGATATTGGTAAGGTCGTGGTCAAAGAAGTCGGCTTCGACGAAAGAAAGGCCAAGGCAGCCGAAGGTCTTACCTCTGTCGGAATTGAATTTGAAGTCGCCGACCGCCTGGTGGCATTTGGACTCGTTAGCCCCGAAGCTTTTGAGGGTGTGACCCACACCGACCTTGTCGGCTTGGGTTTTGACGATGCGATTGCTCAGGATATTTTAGCCAAAGTTTCCACAGAAACAAGCACCACGGATTCGGCTTCTTAGTAGTACAAGTATTTCCAAAACAAAAGAGTTATCTTACTTATGAGTGTACGAATTCACGCAATCGCCAAAGAGACCAACAAAACGAGCAAGGAGGTCTTAGAAATTTTGGTTGAGCGTGGATATGATGTCAAAAGTGCGTCTTCCACCATCGACAACATTACCGCACAGTCATTAATCGATGAATTCAATAAAGCTCCCGTCCCTGCGGAAGAAACCGATACCCCCAAAGAAGAGCAGGCTAAGGATAAGCCTGCACCCAAAGAAGTTCCATTTGTTAAAACTAAGCAGGATTTAGATCGAGAAAGAGAAGAGAAAGAGAAAGCAGAACAGGCCTATAAAGATGCTGCTGCTCTTGCTCGTCAGGAGGCTCTGCCTCCTCAGCCCGAGCCTGTTGTTGAGGAAAAGGAAACCGGTCCTTCAACTGCTGGGGCAGCGCCTAGCCTTCCTCCGCCACCGGTTAAGAGTGCGGGTGCCCCTCCACCATTGCCGGTTAAAAATACTCCGCCTCCAGTTCCACAATCTCCAGCACCATCCACGGATGAATCAGCTGGGATTGTTGAAGGAAACTTAATCATCGTTAAACCGCCGATCGTAGTTCGTGATTTTGCCGGACTGATTGGGTTGAAGCCTTTTCAATTGATCTCTGAACTGATGGAAATGGGCATCTTTGCCTCAATGAATCAAACGATTGAGGAAGATGTTGCCAACAAGTTAGCCAAGTCAAAAGGTTTTGAATTAGAAATTCGACATCGTGGTGAAAAAGCTGAGCCACAAGCGAAAAAAGAGAAGGTGCAGGTGGATGAGAATGACGAGAAATTTCTCAAGCCCAGACCTCCTATTGTTTGCATTTTAGGTCATGTAGATCACGGGAAGACCACTCTTTTGGACACCATCCGAAAAGCTAATGTTGTCGGTGGAGAAGCAGGTGGAATTACCCAGCATGTTGGAGCTTATCAAATTGAGCATAATGACCAAAAAATAACTTTCCTCGATACTCCTGGGCACGCGGCCTTTTCTAAGATTAGAGAAAGAGGTGCAAACCTGACTGATGTCAGCATTCTTGTGGTTGCTGCAGACGATGGTTTTATGCCTCAAACGGAAGAGGCCCTTAAGTTTGTTCAAAGATCCCAGTCTTCCCTGATGGTGGCGATTAATAAAACGGACGCCAAGGGTGCAGACATCGATAAAGTTAAAACTCAAATGCAGGAAAGATCCATTCCTGCCGAAGATTGGGGTGGGGATATTGTAACCGTTCCTATTTCAGCACTTAAAGGTGATAACATTGAAGAGCTTTTGGACATGATCCTTTTACAGGCTGAAGTGATGGAGTTAAAGGCAAACCCAACAGCTGTTCCTGAGGCGATTGTCATCGAAGCTCGTATGGAGGTTGGGCGTGGACCCACCGCAACCATCATTGTTCAAAAAGGAACCTTAAAAGTCGGTGATGCATTTCATTGTGGTTCTGTTTATTGCAAGGTGAAAGCGATGATTGATGATCAGGGCAATCAGGTAAAGTCGGCACCCCCGTCCACTCCTGTAAATGTGCTTGGCTGGTCGGAAGTCCCTGATTGTGGTGCGATTTGTAAAGTGGTTAAGAATGAGCGTGAAGCCAGGCGAGAGGCCGATGATTTTGCAGAAATGGAAAAGAAACTTCTTTCCATCGCAGATGAACCTTCAGTCAGTGAAGAATCTGAAGATGAAGAATCTGAAAATTCTGCTGCGGTGGATGCTCTTTTTGCTGCCATCAGTAAAAGTAAAGCAACCAGCTACAGGGTGATTATTAAGGGGGATGTTCGTGGCTCGGTTGAGGCTCTCAAAGATTCTCTCCAACTGATCGATAGTGATAAAGTTGCTTTGGAAATCATCCACTCTGATGTTGGCCAAATTACCAAGAACGATGTTAAGATGGCCAATACTTCTAACGCCGATATTCTCGGGTTCAATGTTAAGTTAGAAAATGGGGTAATGGGGGAAGCAAAGCACTTGGGAGTTCAAGTTTTTCAAAACAGTATCATTTACCAAATTATTGATTTGGTGAAAGAGAATATGTCGGAACTTCTTGAGCCTGAATTAATTGAGAATAAAACAGGACGCGCTGAAGTTAGGCAGGTTTTCCGGGTTAGCAAGGGACGCACCGTCGCAGGATGCATGGTTATGGAAGGAACGATTACCCGAAATAAAGGTGCTCGACTGGTTCGAGGTGGCGAGGTGATCGCGGAAGGGAAAATCGATACCCTGCGCCGATTTAAGGATGATGTTACCGATGTGAAAGCTGGCTTTGAATGTGGTATGCGATTGGATTCTTTTGACAAGTATGAGGAGGGCGATGTGATCGAAACTTTCGAGATCGATAAAGTCCGCCCCACTCTGTAAATTCTTTTTCAGATGAGCCTTCGCTTGGCTAGGGTAAATGAGCTGGTTAAGCGTGAGATAGGAAATTATCTAAGTACACGCTATGGTGCCGAAACGGTTAGATGGACGATTACATCTGTTGATGTGGCCGCAGATCTACGAAATGCAACGGTTGCTTATTCTGTGATTGGCGATGAGGTTTGTGCTCGTCAGGCAGTTGAATTTTTCAGGAAACATGCCAGCGAGATCCGGGGAGTCGTCAGTAAATATGTAGTTTTAAAATACTCTCCGAAATTACAATTTGTCAGGGATTTAGGTATCGAAAGAGGGAACCGGGTTATGGAAATATTAGATAACCTCGAGGACCCTGCCATCGATTCTGCTGAGGACCTCTAAGTTCTTAGTGTCACAGCGTGACACTTTGAATCAATCTGTGTGACACTCTGTCTCGGAATCTAACTTTCTTGAAAATGCACTACCTGTGTTACTTACTTAAGTGTTTGAATATCAATAACAAAAGTTTTGGTAGGCAATGGGCGCAATACATGCAGACAAGGCACCCGTGAGCAAAATATTAGGTATAGATTTAGGCACAAGTAATTCATGCATGGCCGTAATGGAAGCAGGCGAGCCCAAGGTGATTCCTAATTCCGAGGGTAACCGCACGACGCCTTCCATCGTGGCTTTCTCCAAGACAGGTGAGAGGATTGTGGGGCAGGCTGCCAAACGCCAGGCAGTGACCAACCCTAGGAATACAATCTTTTCTGCGAAACGTTTGATCGGTCGAAAGTACGACGAGATTAAAGACGAGGTCAGTACACTTCCATTTAAAGTGGTTGAGGGCAAAAATGGTGCGGCTGTGATCGAATGCGATATCGATGGCAAGACCGAGACCTTTATGCCCGAGCAAATTGCTTCCATGGTCCTGGGAAAACTCAAAGCCGATGCGGAAGCCTATTTGGGAGAAGCAGTGACTAAGGCAGTCATCACTGTTCCTGCCTACTTTAACGACGATCAAAGAAGAGCGACCAAGGATGCCGGTGCAATTGCCGGACTTGAAGTTCTGCGTATTATTAACGAACCCACAGCTGCATCTCTTGCCTACGGTCTGGATAAAAAGGGCGAAGAAACGATTGCAGTGTACGACTTGGGTGGTGGAACTTTCGATATCAGTGTTCTCGAAATTGCGGATGGTGTTTTTGAGGTTAAAGCTACCAATGGAGACACCCAGTTGGGTGGAGATAACTGGGATGATAAAATCATTCGCTGGTTAGTGGAGGACTTTAAAAAAGAACAGGGAGTCGATCTTTCTGGCGATCCTATGGCTATGCAGCGTCTCAAAGAAGAGGCTGAAAAAGCGAAAATGGCTTTATCTTCTTCTCAGTCAACCGATATCAATCTTCCCTTTATCACTGCAGATGCTTCGGGACCAAAGCATTTAAATGTTACTCTTTCTAGATCAAAACTGGAGCAAATCTGCGATGATTTATACGAACGTACAAAAAATCCATTTAAATCATGTTTGGATGATTCTGGACTAAGCATAGGTGAAGTCGGAAACCTTGTTCTTGTAGGCGGAATGACCCGTAGCCCACGCGTGATTGAGATCGCCAAGGAACTTGGAGGGAAAGATCCTCACCAAGGCGTAAATCCAGATGAAGTGGTTGCGATTGGTGCAGCCATTCAGGGTGCCGTTCTCCAGGGAGATGTGAACGATGTATTGCTCCTCGATGTTACCCCGTTGACATTGGGTATTGAAACAGCGGGTGGGGTGTCCACCCCCATGATTGAGCGCAATACAACGATCCCAACCAAGAAATCACAGGTTTTCTCAACTGCTGCAGACAACCAGCCTGCGGTGGATATTGTTGTTCTCCAAGGTGAGCGAGCTATGTCGCAAGATAATAAAACCTTGGGTACTTTTAAACTCGATGGGATTCGTCCAGCTCCCCGTGGTACACCTCAAATTGAAGTAACCTTTGATATCGATGCCAATGGAATCCTCAATGTAACTGCCAAGGATAAAGATACGGGTAAAGACCAAAAGATTACCATTTCCGGTTCCTCCAGTATGGACGAACAGGAAGTTGAAAGGCTCAAGAAGGAAGCTGAGAAGTTTGCGGAGCAAGATAAGGAGAAAAAAGACTCCGTACAGGTTCGTAATGAATTGGATTCGTTGGTCTATCAGTGCGAAAAACAACTTACTGAGCTTGGTGATCAAGCTCCCGACGAACTGAAAACCAAGATTGGTGATATGCTTGCGGACGCCAAGAAGGTTCTCGATGACCAAAGTTCCACACCTTCTTCTCTGAAAGAAGCAAAACAAAAGCTGGAAAAGGGATTTGAAGAATTAGCTAAACAAGCTGCACAAGCTGGAGGAGGGGCTGACCCCGCCGCCGCCGCTGCCGCCGCTGCGAAGTCCAGTGGGGGTGAAAAATCCAAGGATGATGACATCGTTGATGCCGATTTTGAGGTAGTTGATGATGACAAAGAAGAAAAAAAGAATTCCTAATATCTTGCTAATCAAAATTTTAGAAGTGGGTGCCTGCACCTCCTTCTCATCTGTTAATCACTATTATTATATAACCTAACCCAAAACTAAGGAATATGAGTAAACCAAAAATAACTCCATTAGGAGATCGCGTCCTCGTCAAACAAGTCGATGAAGACGAACAAGTAAAAGGCGGGATCATTATCCCTGATTCAGCCAAGGAAAAGCCCCAAGAAGCCGAAGTCGTTGCCCTGGGAACAGGCAAGAAGGATGACTCTGGTAACGATGTTCCCTTTCAAGTTAAGAAGGGTGACAAAGTCTTGATCAGCAAATACGGCGGAACCGATGTAAAAGTCGATGATGTCGAGTACAAGATCCTCCGCGAAGAAGATATTCTCGGAATCGTAGGTTGATTCTTTCACAAAAACGTTAACTTCCAAAATTAAGAAGTAAAAATGGCTAAACAAATTCTATTCGACGAAGCCGCCCGCAAGAAAGTTCTTAAAGGCGTGTCGACACTTGCTGAAGCAGTCAGCGTAACGCTTGGACCTAAGGGTCGTAATGTATTAATTGACAAAAAGTTCGGTTCCCCAACCGTAACTAAGGACGGTGTAACCGTTGCCAAAGAAATTGAGCTTGAAGATCCCTATGAAAATATGGGTGCTCAAATGGTTCGTGAAGTTGCTTCTAAGACTTCTGACCTTGCCGGTGACGGAACCACAACCGCTACCGTTCTTGCCCACGCTGTTTATCGTGAGGGCTTGAAAAATGTAGCTGCTGGTGCAAATCCTGTATATCTCAAACGCGGAATCGACAAGGCTGTGGAAGCTGGAGTGGCTAAATTGCTCCGCGACAGCAAGAAGGTATCCGACCGTGAAGAAGTCCGCCAAGTTGCGACCGTTTCTGCAAACTGGGACGGCGAAATTGGTGAAATCATTGCCGACGCGATGGACAAAGTTGGTAAAGATGGAACCATCACCGTTGAAGAGGCCAAGAGCATCGAGACAACCTTGGATGTTGTTGAAGGTATGCAGTTCGATAAAGGCTATCTGAGCCCTTATTTCTGCACCAACAATGAAACCATGGAAGCTGCTTTAGAGGACTGCTATATTCTCATTCACGAGAAGAAAATCAGTGCCTTAAATGACCTTCTTCCTTTATTACAGCTCGTTTCCAAGCAAGGTAAGCCTCTGCTTATTATCGCTGAAGATATCGAAGGCGAAGCCTTGGCTGCCTTGGTGGTAAATAAACTTCGCGGAACGCTCAATGCTTGTGCGGTAAAAGCACCTGGCTTTGGTGACCGTCGTAAGGAAATGCTTCGTGACATCGCTATTTTGACTGGTGGTCGTTGCCTGACTGAAGATCTCGGCATTAAGTTGGAGAATGTCCAGCTTGCTGATCTTGGCCAAGCGAAGCGTGTTTCTGTGGACAAGGAAAACACCGTAATTGTCGAAGGTGCTGGAAAAGCTTCTGAAATTCAAGGACGCGTAAAACAAATTCGTCGTCAAATCGAAGAAACTACTTCCGATTACGATCGTGAAAAACTACAAGAGCGTCTTGCCAAATTGGCTGGTGGTGTTGCAGTGATCAATGTAGGTGCTGCAACTGAGCCAGAAATGAAGGAAAAGAAAGCTCGTGTGGAAGATGCCTTGCATGCAACTCGTGCCGCAGTGGAAGAAGGAATTCTCCCTGGTGGTGGTGTGGCTCTCCTTCGTGCAGCGAATGCAATTGAAAAAGCAGCCGAGGCCTTGGAAGGTGATGAGAAAATTGGTGCAGGAATCGTTCGCCGTGCGATCGAAGCTCCCCTTCGTAAGCTTTGCGATAACGCAGGTGTTGAAGGTTCTCTTGTTGTTCAACAAGTTCTCAAATCCAAAGGAAGCATGGGCTACAATGTGGCAACCGATACCCACGAAGACCTGATCAAAGCAGGTGTTGTGGATCCAACCAAGGTAACCCGTACCGCATTGCAAAATGCTGGTTCCGTTTCCGGTCTCTTATTGACCACTGATTGCATGATTACCGACATCCCTGAGAAGGCGCCGGCCGCTCCCGCAGGACATGGCCATGATCATGGCATGATGTAAGAATTTTTTCTTACTTTATTTTGAAAAGGCGTTCCTTTCGGGGGACGCCTTTTCTTTTGGTTAAAATCAGTAAAGCTTGAGTAGGTTTGGAGAATGTGGATGGGCTCAACTTACGCAGAAGTAGAAACCGGAACCGAGTCTTTGGCGTATCGGTCTGATTGCTCATCCGCATGGTAGGAAGATCGAACCAAGGGGCCTGATTCCACCACTTCAATCCCAAACTCATGAGCTTCTGCTTTCCATGCGTCAAATTCCTCGGGGGTGACCCATCGGTCTATAGGAGAATATTCAGCACTGGGTTGTAAATACTGCCCAAGGGTAAGAATATTTAAACCAATTTTAGCAAGATCTTTGATTGCTGTCCGGATCTCATCTTCTTTTTCCCCTAATCCAAGCATAATTCCAGACTTAATTGGGAATCCTCTGCTTTTGGAGTGGGATAAGACATCCAGGCTTCTTTGATAATGAGCAGTTTTACGGATCGGTCTTTGTAAACGCTCCACAGTTTCCAAGTTATGATTAAAAATATCAGGCTTTGCATCGAGAACGATATCAAGGGAATCAAAGTTTCCCTTAAAGTCTGGTACCAGCACTTCAATTGCAGTGCCTGGATTGCGGTGGCGCACAGCCCGGATCGTGGCAGCCCAAACCTTGGCTCCGCCATCAGGGAGATCATCTCTGGCCACAGAGGTAAGGACGCAGTGTTTTAAGCCCATTTTGGCGACGGCATCGGCCACTCTTGGTGGTTCTGCCAGATCAAGTTCCGTGGGTTTGCCGGTTTGAATTGCACAAAATGTGCATGCACGGGTACAGATATTACCAAGAATCATCAGGGTAGCTGTGCCCCGGGACCAACATTCTCCCATATTGGGGCATTGAGCACTTTGGCAAACGGTATGGAGCTGATTGTCGTCTACAAGATTTCTTACCCTGCCGTATTCTGGACCTGAAGGAAGTTTTGCCCGCAGCCAACTAGGTTTACCAGATTTGGAGAAAGAATTACTCATGGTAGGATTTGAGCTTCGGGTTTTTGCCAACAGTTTGGATGTACTTTGAGGAGTTCTTCTCTTTTTCAAGAACAGAAAATCCATGTTTCTGCAAGTTGTCAGGAGAAAGAGTTCTTTTTTCGTGCTTTTCCGAATGATTTATTGTTAGGCTGGGAGACTGAGGGATACGCTCAATAGGTTCGCCTGTTATCGGGTGCTGGGAAAGGGGTTGATCTCGAATCGATTGTTCCACCTCAATGTATTCAGGAGTCTTGCTATGGTTTAAGATAAGATATTTATAAATGGGCATCTATCTTAAAAACAGAAGGGTTAAGCAGTCTTCTGTTTCTTCGGAGGAAACTCAAAGCCAATGGATCCGTTATCTTTGAGGAGTAAATTTGCATCAAACCTTCTTTTCGTCCGCCTTGATACAAACCCTTTTATAAGTCCTGTTTTCTTTTCTGATACCAAATTTTTGAACTCTTCGAGAGGGATTTCCTTATCCAATAATTTTCGGGTCAAACGAAATGAGCAGGCACCGTCTTCTGAAACCCTTTTGTTTTTGGAGCAGATAAAGGATAAATCAGTTTGGTGGACTGAACCATCGCATATTGGACAATCACTCACAACAGGAGCGGTCTTGATCATATCTTTTTCAACAGATTCCTCTTGTTCATCTTTCGAGTTATCAAATAAAAAACTGATCTTATAGTCCTCTTCCATTTTAAGCATCGCGGAGAAGCGTTTACCAGTTTTGGAAATAAAGTCATCTAAGGGGCCCACTCTCTTGTTTTTTAACAAAATTTCCACTTCATCGACAGTCAGGCGGCGACCAGCGATGTTTTTAGATATTCTAAAGTCTCCGGATGTGTCCTGATAGGCATTGAGTCCCTCAAATAGGGGCTGATTATCCAAAGGAGATCGTAAGACTGTTTCCTTCAGTGAAGCAGTGGTTTCATCAAATCCAGTGGTTTTGGAGACAAAATCTCGGGTAAGGTTGGAGATTTCTTCCATGAATGAGTCTCGGGTCATTTTACCCTCCTCAATCTGCCGAAGCTTTTGCTCCCATTCACCGGTCATGGCCGGGCTGGTTAGAACCTCAACTCCCGCAGCATGGAGAAACTGAAATAGATCTTCCGCTTTGAGAGATGGAAAAAGCTCTGTTCCTTCACGTCTCAAATATTTTTCTTTAATTAAATGCTCAATCGTGGAAGCCCGGGTCGCAGGAGTACCGAGCCCCTTTTCCTTCAGTGCTTCAGCGAGGTCGTCATCATCCACCAGCTTTCCGGCACCTTCCATGGCCGAAAGAAGCGTGGCTTCGGTGTAGCGAGGAGGAGGTTTGGTTTCATCTTTGATCAATTCAGAATCCAAGTATTTAGACTCTTGGTCTGATCCAAGAGGGGGTAGGGTATCTTCACCACCCTGGTCCTTGCCATAAATGGATAACCAGGAGGGCTCGACGAGTACTTTGCCCTCTGTTTTGAAGGAATGTCCACTCGCTTCAGTCAATCGTGTGGTCACATCCCATTCAGCGGGTGGATAAAAAACTGCGATAAATCTCTTGAGAATGAGGTTGTAGATTTTCCATTCATTTGCATCCAGCTTAGTTGGACTGGAAGTGGTCGGAATGATGGCAAAGTGATCACTGATCTGTTTGTTGTTAAAAACCTTTTTGTCATTTGGATTGACCCAGTTTTCATGGAGAGCCTTTTGGGCAAACGGTTGAAGGTCTCCGCTAACTCTTTGGAGGAGGTCATGGCAAGTTGACACATAATCCTCTGGGAGGGCCTTGGAATCCGTTCTTGGATAAGTAATCACCTTGTGCTTTTCATAGAGGGCCTGAGCAAGCTGCAAGGTGCGACTGGCCGGAAGGTGGTGAAGGCGGTTGGCTTCCCTTTGGAGCGAGGTTAAATCATAAAGCCTGGGTGAGCTCTGCTTCGTTCTCTTCTTTGTTTCAGATACAGGGCAAAAGCTGGCTTGTTGCACCTGCTCGAAGATCGATTGGGCGTTGCTTTCATCCCATATCCGATCCATCCTGTCGCGATCGTTTTGCTCGTCTTTCTTAAAATCTTCTTTTTGGAAAATTCCCTGATAGACCCCATGGGTAATTTCAAAATTAGCCCGAATAGAATAATAAGTCTGAGGTTTGAAATTTTGAATTTCATGTTCTCGCTCAATGACGAGGGAGAGGGTGGGGGTTTGAACCCGGCCAACCGTTGATACCTGCCGACTGCTGGCTTTGTTTCTTTTGATTGTGACCGCTCGGGTACCGTTAATTCCAATCAGCCAGTCAGATTCAGACCGGCACCTCGCCGCATCCAACAGGGGTTGCATTTGACTGGACTCACGGAGGTTGTTGAAAGCTTCCCGGATCGATTTTTCGGTCATAGATAAGAGCCAAAGTCTCTTTACGGGAAGTTTGGATCCAGATAGCTCGTAGATGTAATTGAAAATGAGTTCACCTTCACGACCGGCGTCACATGCGTTGATTACAAAATCGACATCCTTACGCTTCAGTTGCTTTTTAAGGCTTTGAAACTTTTTCTTGGCCGTGGAAACAGTTTTGAGTTCAAACTTGGGGGGGATAATGGGCAGATTGGCAATCTTCCAGGCTTTGAGCTTTTTATCAAAATCATCGGGCATGTAGAGTTCTACCAAGTGACCAATCGCACTATCGATGATCCACTCCTCATTTTCAAAGTAATCGTCTTTCTTTGAAACTTTTCCAAGGGCTTTCGCTAAGTCCCTGGCTACACTTGGCTTCTCCGCGATTATAAGTTTTTTCATCAACCTAAAAAATTTGATTCAATGTAATTGAGGCAGCTTGTTTCGTGTTAATTAGGCAAAAATCTGGGCAAGATTTCATCCATGCTTTCGAGCAAATGGTTCATGGTGTCTTCGGTCTCGTTGCCCATATTAGAGATCCGAAAAGTTTTTCCCTTAATTTTTCCATAGCCACCATCAATGGCTAGTTTCTTTTCATTTTTAAGTGCCTTTACAAACCCAGCCACATCCATTTCCAGGTTGTTGCTTACACAAGTAAGTGCCTTGGATGCGAATTGTTTTTGGGGAAGTAAAACAAAGCCCTTTTGCTCTACCCAATTATGAACCATTTCATTAAGTTTAGCATGCCGGTTGTGCCTTGCATCCACGCCCTCCTCAAAAATTTTGTCGAGGGTGTATTTTAATCCATGGATTTGTGGAATGGCAGGAGTGCTCGGGGTCATTCCTTTTTCATGATTCTTCAGAAATTCGATGAAATCAAAATAATATCCACGACCATCAATCTTCTCTGCCCGGGCAAAAGCTCTTTCCGAAACCGTGAGCAAAGCAAGCCCAGGGGGCAGAGCGAGTGCTTTTTGAGATCCCGTGAGGATGACATCAATTCCCCAAAGATCTTTAGGAATAGGTACAACCGAGAACGAACTTACGGTATCAATGACTGAAATGACATCGGGGTATTTTGCCAATACTTTCATGATATCTTCCAGCGGGTTCATCATTCCACAGGATGTTTCATTATGGACCAGGGTAACTAAGTCGTACTCACCTGTGGAAAGTTTGCTATCGAGAATTTGAGGGTCGATATGATGTCCCCATTCAGCTTCCAGTCCATCAGCTTCCTTACCACATCGTTGAGCTACATCCAACCACTTGTCAGAAAAGGCACCGCACATGCAGCACAATGTTTTCTTGGCACATAGATTTCGGACTGCCCCTTCCATGACACCCCAGGCACTGGAAGTGGAGAGGAATACCGGATCTTGGGTCTGAAAAAGCTCCTGAAGTTGCGGCTGGCAGGATTGATACAATTCAACGAAGTCTGGACTTCTATGACCCATAACACGGGTTGACATGGCTTCATAGGCCTGCGGAGAAACATCAACCGGGCCAGGAATGTGTAATTTATAATCAATCATGAGAAAGAGGGGCAGGTGAGGAAATTAATTCATGGGATAGATTCTTTTTACCTACCAGCACAAGTTTGGGTTCCCAAACCGCAGCCTCATCCGGGTTTAAGGAAACAAAAGTTAAAATTACCAAGAGGTCGCCCACTTTACCTTTGTGGGCAGCAGCTCCATTCAGGGCAATTTCTCCGGATCCCCGGGCAGCTGGTATACAGTATGTCTCAAATCTTTCACCGTTAGTAATATTGCCAACAAGAATTTTTTCGTGGTGCAAAAAACCGGCCGCATCCAAGAGGTCCTGATCAATCGAAAGACTTCCAGAGTAGTCCGGATGAACTCCTGTGACTTGGGCACGGTGCAGTTTGGATTTTAAAAGGGTGACCTGCATATTTGGACTAGCTAAAAGGAACTCATCAAATACTTTCGATAAAAAAAGTCAATGGATCAAAGGTAGCGGATGGGGAATCAGGTTGAAAGTGTGGTGAATTTTATTAGGTTTTGGTCAATATGACGCAATCAGGCGGGTTAACTTGGCTTAAGCAAAGATGGGGCGATTTTGAAAGCTTTGTGGAAGGAGTTTTGTATGATCGGGATCTATCTATTTCTGCCCGGTTGTTTGGTCTTTTTCTCAATCCTTTTTCCTATCTTTTTTACGGGATTGTTTGGTCCCGATTGTTTCTCTATTCCAAAGGATTGTTTTTCCGTTCCACCCGACTGGATGCTTTGGTCATCGTGGTCGGGAATCTTACGATGGGAGGAACCGGTAAAACCCCTGTGGTGGAACGTTTGGCACGCGAGCTCGTTGCCAAAGGCCGAAAAGTTGCCGTGCTTAGCCGGGGTTACAAGAGTAAGGAGGAAGGATCGTCTGAAAAACAATCCACCACCAAGGTGGTAAGCAATGGAAATAAGGTGCTACTCAATTCTGAGGAGGCAGGCGATGAGCCTTTCATGCTTGCGCATAATTTACCCGGTGTTTTGGTACTCACCGATAAAGATCGGGTGCGTGCTGGGAGGTTTGCCATTGAAGAATATGGGGTAGATGTGCTGATTTTAGACGATGGCTTTCAATTTTTGCCGATACAAGCTGATATGAACTTGCTGCTGGTGGATCAGCTCAATCCTTTCGGGAATCATAAGTTACTGCCAAGAGGCATCTTACGGGAGCCCGTTCGTCATCTTTCCCGGGCCTCCTATGTCTTAATCACCAAATCTGAAATCGAGCCACAACTCGAACTCTTGGAAACGATCCGAAAATATAATAAAAATGCAGAAATCATCCGTTGTGCTCATAAACCCAAAGTTTTTAGAGAAATCAATGGAACAGAAGAAAAAACATTAAGCTTTTTATTTGAACTACAAGCGGGTGTCTTTTGCGGAATCGCTTCTCCTCGTGGATTTGAGCAACTTATTCATAGAATGTCTGGAGAATTGCGGTATAAAAAGCGTTTCCTTGATCATCACCGTTACGAAAAAGATGAGTTGGATCGGCTTTTTCAGCAGGCAAAAAATTCGGGTGTAGAGGTGATGATCACCACAGAAAAAGACGCTGTGCGCATACCCGATGACTTTAAACCAGTGATCCCTCTCTATTACCTTCGTATGGAGATTGAGATCGTAGAGGGATACGATGATTTTGAGGAAGCAGTCAGTTCGATTTGTGAACTACGGCCGAGTAAGCAAAAATTAGCCGGTCAAGCCTCAGCAATTCCTGTAAGTCAGGACTGAATCAACGAGGGCATGCATACATTCTATCTTTGCGTTTGGGCGTATGCCATGACCGAGGTTCATGATGTGAGCAGGATCGTTCCTCATTGAATCCAAAATTCGGTTGGTTTCATGTGTGACTTGGCTGGGATTGGTCTCCATTAATTCCGGAGCCAAATTTCCCTGAAGTACAAGAGGGGCAGGCAATCGCCTGCGGACCTCCGTCAAATCAGTGCTGTGATGTACGCCGAGAGCCCTGGTGCCAGTTTTTTTGATTTCACATAATCGATCTTCAGATGCATTCGCGTAAACAATGATCGCTAGCTCACTGGGAATATTCTCAATCACCTTTTGAATCCAATGCAGGGAATAGTCCCAAAGATGATCAGATGGGCAAAGGTTATGCCAGCTATCAAAAATTTGTAGGGCGTCCACACCACAACTTGCCTGCATTTTCAAATATTCGATCAGTGCATCAGCAATTTTTTCCAGTAGTTTCTGAAAGGAGCCCGGATGTTCTTTTGCCCAAGCCAAAGCTTTGGGGAACCCATCCGCAGATCCACCTTCAATCATATAACAGGCAAGCGTCCAAGGAGATCCGCAAAAGCCTAGTAATGCCTGGCTTTCACCCAACTCTTTTCTCAGAATTTTTAGGGTGTCGGATACATAACTAAGCTTCTCCTGGATACCTGCAGCAGACAGTTGGTCGATATCTTTATCGGATTTGATTTTAGAGGTCATTTCAATCCCTCCGCCGTTCCTAAAGTCATATCCTTGGCCCATGGCTTCGGGGATGACCAGGATGTCGCTGAACACGATTGCAGCGTCCAACTTAAATCTACGCAGGGGTTGAAGAGTTACTTCTGTCGCTAGTTCTGGATTTTTAACCATCTCTAGGAAAGTATGTTTTTCCTTGAGAGCTCGGTATTCAGGTAAATAGCGACCCGCTTGCCTCATTACCCAGAGTGGGGGTCGTCCGCTCTGGTTAACTCCATTCAGTGCATCGATAAATAAAGATCGCCCACTCATCCTTTTTCATCCAGCCATTCTCTGGGTCTTAAGTAAGATTGATATAAATTTTCTTCGGGTGATCCAGCTTCTGGCGACCAACCATAAGCCCAGGACACTTCGGGAGGCATCGACATCAGAATGGATTCGGTTCTTCCTTTGGATTGAAGCCCAAAAAGGGTACCCCGGTCATAAACGAGATTAAATTCAGCGTATCTTCCCCTGCGGTATTTTTGAAAGTTCCTTTGTTTTTGTCCAAAAGCAGTGGTCTTTCGTTTTTCGAATATTTCGAAGTAAGTATCCGCAAAGCAGTTCCCCACCGACAGAACAAAATCCAGGGTCTGTTCAAAAGTTTCAAGTTTTAGGTCATCAAAAAAGATCCCGCCAACTCCGCGGGTTTCCTTTCTATGAGGAAGATAAAAATACTCATCACACCATTTTTTGAATCTTGGATAGAGGCCGGCCCCAAAGGGATCGCAGACTGATTTTGCCGCCTCGTGCCACAGGAGTACATCCTCATGAAAAGGATAGTATGGGGTTAAATCAAATCCTCCGCCAAACCACCACTCGGCGGGATTATCTTCTGGACCAGCTTCAAAATATCGAATGTTCGCATGGCTGGTGGGCACATAAGGATTGTAGGGGTGGAAAACTACCGAAACCCCCATGGCCCGAAAGGGGAGTCCACTTAATTCGGGTCGGTTCTGAGTTGCGGAAGGAGGAAGTTCCTGTCCTTGGACATCAGAGAAATTAACCCCTCCTTTTTCCATCGCATCTCCTTTGGCAAATGCCCGGGTTATCCCACCACCGCCTTCTTCACGGTCCCACTCTTCCGCGGTTTCTTTACAGATGGGATCCAGTTCCAAAAGCTTTCCGCAAATTCTTTCCTGCAAAGTAAGAAATGCATTTCGGGTGCTTTCTGAATCCAGTTGTTCAGACATAGATAGCTACTCCCCGGGGGATGTGCGACTGGAAGGAGGAAGAATCAGATGAAACGGGGGAATCAATCCTCGTCTTCCTCAACCTCACGGTTGAAAGATTCCTTGGCTTCTTCGAGGTTTTCGCAGATAGCCCATTCTTCGCAACCATCCAAATTATTCCACATTTCGGCATCTTCTCCGGTGGCAATAATCGCCCCTCTCATTGGAAGTTTCATGTCCTCGATTTTCTCGGAAAACTCACCTACAACCTCAATCGCTTCTTCCTCAACTTCCTCAAGGGAGGAAACATCGATGATGATTTTGAGGATTCCTTCGTTGATGGTGTTACGGATTCGTTGATCCATGTTCTCCTTGATATCATTGATGACGAATGGAGAAAGTTCTGTAGGTAATTTAAAGAGTAAATAATCGTCGATAAATTTGAAGTAGCGTGCGGAAGAATCAAGGTTCATAACCTTGTACATCACTGCATCGGTTTTATTTTGATCAAAAGGCTTGGTGATGCAGTCTGCAAAGCCAGCATCGAGGGCTTTCTTTTGGGCAGCCTGGTCTCCCATAACAATCATTCCAACCACTGGGGTATTAAGGACTCTGTGATTGGTCTTAAGTTTTCTCCTTAGGTCAATGGCTGAATCTCCGGGGAGAGCCATGCTTATTAAGATGGCGGAGTAGTGGCTGTGCTCACAGGCTTTCAGGGCACATTGTTCATCTTTTGCTCCTTCAACCTGCCACTCACTTTTAGCAAACATGTCGGTGAGTTGCTTAATAATGTTTGGCTTATCATCGACGACCAGGATTCGGATGGTATTATCGGTAACATCCAAGACTTTCGTTCCATCCGCCTTTTTGAAGATATTAAAATCTGAGTCGCCCCGGGGAGCAATTTTGTTCATCCGGTATAAGCGACGACCGAGGGTACGGATCAGCTTAAGAGCAACTTTTGGGTTTTTGGTGACAATGTCGGCGATGCTTTCTTCGACATGGCGAACCTTAGATGGAGTCTTGGCCCGGATCGCTGCATCTCTCTTCATTCCAAGGATTTCACTGAGTTCTCCAAAGATTGCTCCCTTCATATTGATCTCGCTAAGTACGCGATTATCGCGAATGACTTCGAGGGTACCACTTTCCAGTATACAAAATCCGGTTCCGAGCTCACCTTCGGGGAGTACAACTTCACCCTCCTGATATTCTTGAAGTTTGATCATAAGTAACTCTTATCTTTGGGAAAACTCATTTCGAATCAATGCTAATATAGGGGGAATCATCGTTATAATCCACCTTCTTATTTTATAAAGTGAATCGACAGAATTGGCATATTTTTTAAAACATCCTTCATGGGGAAAAGAGAACAAAATTTTGACTTTCTTGTTTTGGGTGGTGGAAGTGCCGGCTATGCCGCAGCCAGAACGGCTCATGAATTAGGGAAGTCTGTTGCAGTGGTCGATGGCGGGAGTGAACTGAGCGGTTTATGTATCCTGCGGGGTTGTATGCCCTCCAAAACCCTCATTTACTCTGCTGAGATCCTGCATATGGCTCAAAAAGGGGATGTTTTTGGTTTTACCGGCGATAAACCAGTGGCAAACCTCGCTGCCATGCAAAAGAGAAAAAGGGCGGTGATTAAGGAATTTTCGGATTATCGAAAGGAGCAATTGGAAGATGGCCGTTTTTCTTTGTATCGTGAATATGGATCTTTTCTCGATCCCCATACCATTCAGCTTACTGGCGGAGAGATTTTAAAAGCGGAAAAAATTCTCATTTCAACTGGTTCGGTGGTTCAGGCTCCAGATCTACCCGGTCTTAGGGATTGTTCTTTTAAAACAAGTGACGATGTTCTCGATTTGGATTACCTGCCTGAAGAATGTATTGTTCTTGGGGGTGGGGTAGTGGCCTGCGAATTGGCACAGTTTCTCTCCCGGGTAGGGTGCCGGGTGGTTCAGCTTCAACGAAGTAAGCACATACTGAAGGACTTTTCTCCTGAGGCATCTTCGGTCGTGGAGCAGGCTTTTCGTGCAGAAAATATAGATTTGTATACTGGAGTATCCCTTCAGTCATTCGAACAAATTGGAGAAAATAATATCCGGGTAAACTTCGAGCAGGGTGGTAAATCCCATCAATTGGAAACGTGCTTTCTTTTTAATGCTTTGGGTCGGAAGCCTGCTACTACAAATCTTGGCTTAGAAAAAGTTGGCCTCGATTGCCTGAGGAGTGGTCATGTGGAGACAAATGCTTTCCAGCAAACTCATATTTCAAATATTTATGCAGCCGGAGATTGTGCCGGACCTCATGAAATTGTTCATATTGCGATCAAGCAGGGAGAGACCGCAGCCAAGCATGCATTCGGGCAACCTGTTCCTCCGATGGGGTACCAATCTTTACTTACCGTTGTTTTCACCGATCCTCAAGTTGCCAAGGTTGGCTTGAGCCCGGATCAAATCAGGAACCTGGGTATGGAACCTGTGTCTGCATCTTATCCCTTTGATGATCATGGGAAGTCCATACTGATGGAAGCAAAGTACGGATATGTCTCGGTTCATGCCGACCGGGTTTCAGGTCGGATTCTCGGTGCTGAATGTGTGTCCAAGGATGCAGGTGAACTGATTCACTCCTTATCGGTCGCAGTTGCGCTCCGGGCAACCCCCGCAGATCTTCTCAAAGCAGATTGGTATCACCCCACTTTGTCTGAAATCTGGACTTATCCTCTGGAAGATCTAGCCGAGGAATTGGCTTCGGACTAGGATTGTGATTTCCTCCCTCGATGGGAGCAATAGGGTTTTCCATTGAAACTGGATCAGTTCGGATTGGGGTGCTCGGTTAGGAGTTCAGTTGGACTGTAAAACCCTTGCTTGGTTTTAATTTCGCTTCTCACCTTGTTGACCTGCCAAGGTAAAATGGGGGCTGATTGGTTTCCGAAAGAATTTCGAATAAAAGTGAGCACAGCAGCCGCATCGTAGTCATCGAGTAGGGATTCGAACGGAGTCATTGGTACAAGGCCGGGGTATTTGCGACCTTTGACTTCAATCGGGCCCATTAGTCCCTTTAGGGTAAGCTTGATCAGGCGCTCTTCGTCGCCGTTGACCCATTTTGTGTCGGCCAGCGGAGGGAATCCGGCATCGGGTAACCCCCCTCCGTTTTCCTGGTGGCAGGTTCCGCAATATCCCTCCTTCTCGTAAATTTCAGCCCCCTTTATGAACAGGCGGCCTTCAGACAGAGAAAGATGTTCAGGAACGACAATTTTGTGTTTATCTTCTTCGTAAGCCTGTTGGTTTTTCATGAGGTAGCTTTCTGCGAAATCCAGGCTGGATTGATAGGTTGGCCCCACGCCCTTTTCTTTGGCTTTATCGATCACCTCAAGCCCGTCAGATTGGGGGAGATATGTAGCTGTCGTAAGAGCAGATAAGCGCACCCGGCCATGGGTATCTCCCGCAGCAGTGAGAAGTAATTTATTTTCATCCTCAAAATTGGAAAGATTGTTTCGCAAAACCTGAACCGCTGCGGAACGTACCCGATGGTCTTTTGAGTCCAAAAGTTGAAGAAGTAGTTTTTTATTTATTCGGTCTGCACCCCATGTGACCCAGAGAGCTTCCAATTTTAAACGATCATCGTTTTGCGAGTCGGCCCATTTTACAGCTGCTGCTGCAACCTGATTTGGGTTTCTTCCACGCAATTCACGACGAGTGCGGTAACGGGTGCGCAATTCCGGGAGCTTGAGGTTTTCCAATAATTCAGGAATGGAAGCGTTGGCAATCTTGGCAGGTTGAACCAAGGGTCTCGAAGGGTAGGTGATTCTGTAAATTCGACCATGGGCATGATCCCGGTTGGGGTCGCGGGCATTGTGTTGCATGTGCCCGATCAGGGCATTTTGCCAGTCCACAACATAAAGGGACCCATCCGGTGCAAATTCCAAATCAACCGGCCGGAAATTCGTGTCGGTGGAAAAGAGTAAGTCTTGTCTGTATTTTGTTTCAAACCCTGGATCCGAATCGATCAACTGGTGTTGTTTAATACCCAGAAAACCAATGTTATTATTAATTAGAATGTCTCCTTGAACTTCATCAGGAAAGTGCCTGCTGGATACAATCTCCAACCCCGATGTCGGTCTTACTTTATTGGACGAAAGTAAATCTTGGGAATTCAATGCAGCTCCGTACCGGGCATTGACCTCACCCGGGAGCATCCAACCAAGGGCAGGGCCCGATGTGTGCAGGAAAAATTCCTGTCCGTAAGCATCCACGCAAATGCCCCATGGGTTGGGGATTTTCAACTGAGCATGTCTAACGAGGCTTTTATTTTGCGGAGAATAGCGGAAAAACCCGCCATTGGTTCCGCGTATAGGTCCAAAAACAGTTTCTACATTAGAATGCAGGAAAATCCCTTCTCCCATCAGCAGGGCTCCGGAAGGGTCGGCACAAAATGCAGATATAGCGTGGTGGGTGTCGTGGTCGTCAAATCCACTCAGTACCACTTCCTTTTCATCGTACCGATCGTCTCCATCGGTATCTTTCAGTAAAATCAGGTTTGCCCCCTGGGAGACATAGACACCATCGTGGGAAATCTCGAACCCGATAGGGATGTGCAGGTCGTCCGCAAAATTGGTCTGCTTGTCTGCTTTTCCGTCGTTATCGGTATCCTCAAAAATAATAAGCTTATCCTGTGGCTTGGGGTCACCAATGCGGTAATGTGGGTAGCTGGCCATGGTGGCGACCCACAACCTGCCTTGGTTATCGAACGACATTTGCACGGGGTTGGCCAGGTCAGGGAATCTTTTTTCGTCGGCAAAAAGCTCAACCTGGTAACCTGGGGCAGGTTTCAATTGTTTAACCGCTTGTTCTCCAGGGATATACTGGAGCTTGCCGTGTTTGATATTATCGGAACGGTAATTAGTTTCAACCCGGGGAAGCCTCAGGGTCTTACGGTCTTCCTCTTCTAAGTTAATACGCCCGAAATGAACCCCCGTGCGATCCCAGTAAGTGGTTCCACCCCACTGGGTGATAGCCATTCCCTGAATTTTTGAGTCAACCGCTAAACCGATTTGATGGGCTCGGACTGATAGGCGATGCCATGTCCCTGTGCTGGGTAAGTTTCCCAGTCGTTTTCTTCCAGTAGTGTTGTCAATTCCGTAAGGAATGAGGTTTTCTCCCCAGAAGGCACGGTGCTCCCAGTTTCCGTTGTGGAATTGTACCATGATTTGCTTGGGTGGATCTCTAGGGTCCAAATAAACCCAAAAGAAGAATTCATCGTTGGAGTCGGTAACCTCGTGTGGATATTTTAGCTGATCCACCACAACCTGAGTATTTCCCTTACCACTTCTCTTCAAGGACTTGGCCCCGGAAAGAACCGGGGAGGGGGCACCGACAAATTCCCAGCCTCCATTCAATCGGGAATTTCCAGGAGCTTCATCCTCAAAAAACAAACGAGTCCCAGCACCAATCCCAGCCGCCCAGATAGCACGATCCCTGATATCGGTGTATTGTCGGGTCTTCTGTAATTCAAATGGGTAGTTTTTGGGGCCATATGGGTTGTACCTTCTGCCATAGACATGGACGCCGTTGGGCACCTTAAAGTCATTCAGCCAATAGAAGTTTTTATCCATAACTGCGTCGTGGATGGCTTCTCTCTTATCTGGTTTTGGGTTGCCCTGGCCAAAAATTTGATCGCATAGAAGGGTGGCAAGTTTTCGGTTTCCCAAATCATTAAGCAAGGCCCCATCGAGAGTGTGTCTTTGCCCGTCCTTGTACCAATCCAAAGAGGGCTGATAACAATCCACGAAAGTAATTCGATTTTTACGGGCAATCTCCCTCATAGCATCTGTGTAAATCGCAAGATTTTTGTTTTGCAGGGTTCCATCCGTTACCCCTGGCGTCGGTTCCACTGCGGTCGGAGAGATGAGAGCCATAAGGGGCTGGGATTCCCCATTGTAACGTTGGCGAAGGGTATGCTGAATGTACCCGTTTAGCTCCTTTTTAAATGCATCCAAACCTGCTTCTCCTGTAAAAGAAGAATTGAACCCAAAGAAGGCAAGGACGACATCGGTTTGCAGGCGGGTAAGCCATTGGTCCGGTGTTTCAAAAAATCCTGCAGGTTCGGTGTTTGCACGAAAACGGGCAGGCACCAATTCTTTCGCACCAGGGAATGCAAATTGTTCTTCCTGACCTCGGCCCGGGTGAGGGCGAAATCCAGGAGTATTGCCTTCATCGCAAAGATTTCGGATTACCAAGCGGTAATGTGGAAAGCGCATTTGGACTTCGGTTTCAAAATGTCCGTAATGCACCATGCGGGATCCCATGCCAGCCCCCACCAAAGATATTTTGTAGTCTTTTTTGAGAGCGATCTTTGCACTTAAAGAGAGCGAGGAGAATACGAGAACAAGAAAAGTCCAAAACAACAAATTTGGGAGACTAAATTTGTAAATACGATACATAAAATGTGCTGGTTTGTGTTTTTAAAAAGGAGAAGAGTTTACCCAGAATGCCTTAAATAACAACATTCAATAGGGTAAGTACTAAAAATCAGGACAACCTGAACGAACCTTGGGGAAAACAGGAAAGTTGCGGAAGAACTTAATCCCTTCTCCCGCCGATCAGTCCCAAACGAAATGCCCAATAAAGTAAGGTGAGCAAAGAGGTAACAAAGGCAGCCACATAAGTCATGGCAGCAGCGTTGAGCACCTTGCGTGCTCCGTCCAGTTCCTTTTCAGTGACATAGCCACCTCGTTGCAGGCAAGCAATGGCCCGGTTACTCGCATCAAATTCAACCGGCAGGGTGATCAGGGTGAACAGGGTAGTGCATCCGAACAACAATACTCCCAGCCAGGAAAGGGAGGCTCCGGTTGCGGTTTGCACTCCACCGAGAAAGAAAGCGAGCATGATTACGATCATCGACAATCCACCGCCGAGGTTGGCCACAGGGACCCATGCAGACCGGAAACTGAGTAGGGAGTAGGACTTGGCGTGCTGGATCGCATGCCCAACCTCGTGGGCCGCCACTCCAAAAGCGGCCATACTGTTGGAATCATGAACCGCTTGGCTTAGACGCAAGGTCTTAGTCCGTGGATCGTAGTGATCACTCAGTTCCCCTGGTACCCGCTCGATGCTGACATCTTGTATATTGTTGTCCTGCAAAATATTGCGGGCAATGTCGGCCCCTGTCAGCCGTGAACGGGTGGTGTATTGGCTGTATTTACGAAACCGTCCCTTGGTGATGCTTGAAGCATAGAGGCTTAGCCCCATGCCAATCCCGATGACCAGTAGATAAAGTGGATCAAAAATCATTTTCCTTATGTGTTTGAGTGAATAAGCGAACCCCGCCGAAGAAATTGCTTATTTTCAACCTAGCAAATTGGACGATTTCTTCAAGCAAGATGCATCCCGAGGATTTGGCAGGATGGGTGTTCGAGTTCTGCATCCTTTCTTTTCCTCGACACTTCCTTCCATGCCAATTAGCAGATTTAGGTACCATCGTTTCCTCTTTTTCATCCATGAATTCCAAAAAAATCTACCTCGCTGTTGACCTAGGAGCCGAGAGTGGTCGGGTGCTTGCCGGTGAATACGACGGCAGTTCCATCGCCCTCAAAGTAGTTCATTCCTTTCCCAATGGCCCGGTCCACCTGAACGGATCGATTCACTGGAATACCGTCGGTTTATTTCAGCAGATTTTGTTAGGATTGACCAAGGCTCAGGCGGAATATGGGGCTTCTCTCCAGTCCGTGGGCGTGGATTCCTGGGGGCTCGACTACGGTCACCTCGACAAATCGGGTCACCTCTTGGGCATGCCCTACCACTACCGGGACTCAAGAACCGGGCCCATGTTCGACCTGCTCTTTTCCAAGATTTCCAGGGAGGAGTGCTACGCCCGCACTGGCATTCAACCCCTTTTGATCAATACGCTCTTTCAATTGATGGCCGAAAAAGAAGCGGCTCAGTCCTGCCTCAATGAGTCCGATCGTCTCCTTTTTACCCCCGATCTGATCAATTTCTGGCTCACTGGTGAGAAAGGCAACGAGATCACCATGGCAAGCACCAGCCAGATGCTCGATCAAAAGACCCGGGACTGGGACCGCGAACTGCTCGAGCAACTGGGCATCCCCACCCAAATGCTCGGTGAACTTTGGGAGCCTGGGCATCGTGTAGGATTGGTGACCGGTGCCTCCCGCGAAAAAATCCGCTGCGGGGATTTACCTGTTTACACTGTGGGTTCGCACGACACCGCATCGGCGGTGGCCGGTGTGCCAGCTGGGCCCGGGGGTGATTTTGCCTACCTCAGTTCGGGGACCTGGTCGCTCATGGGGGTCGAGCTCGATCAGCCGCTCTGCGATGTTGAGAGCGATCAACTTGGATTCACCAACGAATTTGGAGTCAGCCGGGATATTCGTTACCTCAAGAATATCAGCGGATTGTGGATCGTGCAGGAATGCCGCCGGCACTGGCAATCTGCCGGAGAGGATTTTGATTACGGCCAGCTTACCAGTATGGCCCGGGAGGCACATCCCTTTTCTGCGATTCTCGATGTGGATGATCCGGTTTTTTCCACGATTGGGGAAATGCCCGAAAAAATTTCCGAACGCTGCCTTGCTTCCGGTCAGACCGCGCCACAATCCAAGAATGAAATTGTCCGTACCGCCCTCGAAGGGCTGGCCCTGAAATATCGGGAAGTTTTGGAAAATTTACGAAAGAAAACTGGTAAGTCCCTTACCCAGTTACACATTGTGGGAGGAGGGACCCAAAATGAATTACTCAACCAAATGACCGCGGACTCCACTGGTTGCGAGGTAATCGCCGGACCCATTGAGGCCACTGGGGTGGGCAATGTGGTTGTGCAAATGATAGCTGCGGGGGAATTGAGTGGCTTGGCAGATGCCCGACAGTTGATCGCCGAGTCCTTTGAGCCGAAAAGATATGAATCTAAGCAAACTTCCCAGTGGGAAGAAGTTTATGAAAAGATGCTTGAGATTCGAAAAGAAGGTGCTTGAGCCTTACTTTTCGTAGACCGATTGAAAGCTTTCGATCGATACTTTTAAAGAGTCCGCATTCTTGACATCCACACCCTGCTTGCATTTCATCGCTGCCACCATTACTGCATGAGCACCCTTGAGTAGGGCATCATACTTATCTGAAGATGCTTTGATTCGTTGGGTTAGAAAGTACTCGGCGATAATTTTTTGAATCTTGGAAGCATGGTCCTCCTTAGTCGCCACCCAGCGGCTTAATTGATTGGCAGACTGGGCATCTTCCTTCCCCGCCAGCTCTGTGATTTGCCCAATCGCTTTGGCAATTGTGCTCTGATCCTCAAGCATTTGGGTAAAGCGGGCGGAATCCCCGTAGACCCCGCAAGGTACCTGACAGTGCCCAAAGGAAATGTTTAAAAAGGAAAGAAATAAGGTAAGGTAAGCAAGTTTGTGGATCATAATCAAAATGAGGTTAGGTTAAGACTCTTTTGATATCCAAGATTTGGGAAACTACAAATCAAACCGGATAAAAAATTGGGATTGATTTATGTAAACTGATGTTAAATTTTGATATTTTTTAATTTAATTATTCATGATTGAAGCGATCGATTACGATAAGATTATTTCCTCCCTAGAGGAAAAATTGCCAAGTCTTCCTCAAATACTAGAGGAATTAGTTAAAAAGCTCTCGGATCCAAATTCAAATTTGGATAATATCGAAGAATTGGTGGAAGTAGATCAATCGATTACCACCCAAATTCTTCAGGTTTCCAATAAGGTCGAATTCACCGAACCCGGAGAAGAGAGAATCACTACCATTCACGACGCCCTCCACAAGCTTGGCTTTGAGAATGCCAAAAAAATTGCCCTGAATGTATCGGTATTGAAGCTGATGAAATTGACCAAATCTACGGTTAATTTTTCCTGCGAAGACTTATGGCAGCACAGCTTGGGTGTGGCGATTGCATCTTCCGAGATCAGCAATCTTGTCGGCTATGATAACCCGGACCAAGCCTATGCCTGTGGTTTGATGCATGACATAGGTAAGGTAATCAAACTTAAGTACAGCAAGAAGGATTTTTCAAAGGAGATTACATCTGCGTACCGGAAAAAGATTGATCTTTTTGATTTGGAAATCATGAGAAACCTGATCCGGCATGATATTGCTGGGGCAAAAATGATGCAGGCCTGGAATATGCCTGAGTCCTTGATACTCCCTGTCCTTTGGCACCATACAGAGGACCGTGCTCAAAGGCAGGATGTTTTTGATCCTTCCAGTCAGACCCTCATTGATATTGTGTATTTTGCCAACTTTCTTGTTCATAAAATTGGAATCGGATTTAGTGGACATGCAATTACCAAAGTTCCTTCTGATAAGTTTCTTCGTTCCATGGGAGTGGATCGAGAGGGATTAGACGACTTAGCTGCTCAAATAAATCAGACATTTGAAGAAGCCTGCCCAGCCTTGCTGATTCTAGAGAGGTAGCATCGAGACCCTCAATTTATCCTTTGCAGGTAGATTTTCACCAATTTTCTTGGCTAGAAGGTTCCGTTGATTTATCAATGACCTTGATTTGCGAGAGTAGCTCAGCTGGATAGAGCATCGGTCTTCTAAACCGAGGGTCGTGGGTTCGAATCCCACCTCTCGTGCCACTTTCTAAGTAGTCTAGGTCAAGCTAAGATCTGCTTATTTAAAGGGCTTTACAAAGATTGATAGAAGCAAGTTTTGTCTTTCCCAATTTTTCTGCAATTTGTTCAAACTTCCATTATTTGGCATTATTTGGCAGAAAAAGTGACAGCAAAATGAATGGAGGGAATGGATGACGATGTTATTGAGGTGATTCGTTCTTCGCCGGATCGTTTCATCTCATCGAATTAATCTAAACGCCCTTGGCTTTGGTGGCCATCAACCTGTCCCTCTCGTTTGCCAACCAACAAGAGTTGATACCCTCAATTCACCCATAGAAATAAGGGTTCAAGATGTGATGATGATTTGATCATTTGGTTAGCGAGACCTCAAAAGTTTTATTTTATTCAACCACTTCTTGGCTTGGGAAAATCCTATCGTAAAAATAGATGATATTTTTCGGTTTGCATCTTTGAAAAAATGAGTCATTTCAGATTCATTCTTATTTAAATCCGTCTACTTATATGATCATCCCCTGGGTGCGAATTGTATGGATATCTGACCAAAAGGGCTACGGCTTGGTTGCCTCCCGTCCCATCCCCAAAGGTACGGTTACCTTTGCACAGGACGGTCTCGATATCGTGATCCCTAACGATGGAATCGACCGGGTCGATCCTCAACTGATGGAGTATGTCGAAAAGTACTCCTACGAAGACTACCTCGGCAACCGCATCGTGTCCTGGGACTTAGCCAAGTACATGAATCACGATGACGACGCAAATACCCTGACCACCGGTTACGGGTTCGAGGTGGCGGTGCGAGACATCGAGGAGGGCGAGGAGGTCACCGACGACTACCGCATCTTCAGCACCCATCACGATACCAATTTCATTCACGAGAACCGGAGGATCGAGGAGATCAAGCCCTGGCCGGATCACCTTCTCGCTCACTGGGATAGTCGGGTACTCGATGCCCTTCTTGTCTCTGGCATCCAGGAGCAGCCCCTGCTCGGTTTCGTTCCCGGTAAGGCATGGAGGTCAGTCTGCAAACTTTGCCAAAAACCAGAAACCTACCGCAGTGTCAGCGAGTCTCTGCCGTTGCGCTACAAAATGGTCGCGTTTCCTAGTCCAGCCCCCAAAGCACGGAAGTCGAGGCCCTCATTGGGTGCTGCCAAGAATCTGCTTGCGGGAGATTTGACCATCCCCACCAATCGTTTGAAAGCGATGGGAGCCATTCGCTGATCCCATCTTCTTTTCCAACCTTTTTGTAGGATCGGGTCTAGCAGCAGCCAGACTCCGGCGAGCAGCAGGAACCGGTGGATTGGGCCACTTCGATTGGTGCAGGTTCGGCACCAGATATCCCGCACTTATCTTTAGCCAGGCAATCGGTCTGCTTGGCGGTGAGCAGGAAGCGACCCTGCGAAAAGTCCAATCCGTATCGGCCAATGGTGTCGGATTGGTATTCGACTTCCACTTCCAAGTTGCCAAATCCAAGTGCTTCCTGAGCCCTTTCCACGATGCCGTAAGCCCGGCAGGGTGCCAGGCGGTGGTCGTAGTCATCCGCACTCCATAGCTGAAAACTAATTACCTGCTCCTCGCGCTGCGTGCCTCCGCAGTCCACATATTTCTTGGTGACCAATGCGACCTCGGTCAGGTGAAAGTGCGGAGGGACATGAGTGCCATTGGGGAGAACGAAGGTCAGGTCCTCCACTTGGTCGAGATGTTCAAAAAAGGTATTTAAATTCATCGTACACACAGTTTACCACCTAATGGGTATCAATCAAGCACACCTTCAGTGCTAGTGTTTGTATATTTAAAAAATAGTCAGGGGAGATAATCCTAAAAGCTCATGCCGGTGTATGATTTGTCGCTGAGAGTTAGTCTTAGCGGTTTTATGTTAAGTTAAGAATTTGACAAAAAAATATATTAGTATTTTCAACTTTAAGGAATGAGGTTTCTAGATTTGTTTATTTTTTTCCCACTTATAATTTCAACTGCCATGGGAATTAAACCAGAGACTATCGCAAGTAACTCATTTCCATCATCTGTCGGAATCTATCTTTTTGATGAGAATAAAAATCCGCTAAAGTCGGGTAGTGGTTTTTTTGTCAAAGCTGGTGTTATTGCTACTAATTATCATGTAATTGATGGTGCATCCTTTGGGTTTGCTAAAATTGTAGGCAAAGATACTGAGCACGAACTTCTGAATGTAGTTGCTCTAAACCAAAGGATGGATCTTGCCCTCGTAAGGGTTTCCGACATCAATGTCCCTTTTCTAGATTTAGGATCAAATCGTAAATTAATTGTTGGTCAAAAATTATACGCAATTGGTAATCCTCAGGGACTTGAGGGCACCTTTTCTGAGGGTATTGTGAGTAGCATTCGTGAAGTTGGTAACGATTATTTCATTCAAATGACAACCCCTATCTCTCCTGGAAGCAGTGGAGGACCTGTCTTGGATGAACGAGGTTTAGTCGTTGGTGTCTCTGTTGCAACCTTCCAAAATGGGCAGAACTTAAATTTTGCTGTTCCAGTAACTTATTTGAATCAATTAGTTGAATCATCAGTTGAGAAAACAATTTCCAATGTTGCCAAGTTTAATGTCGCAAAATACAGGGGACCTTCTCTTTTTGATTTGCCGATGAATAACGAATCTCTTCAGGAAGAAAGTACTCGTGTTAAAATTTTGAATGACAAAAATCCAAATTCCAAAAACAAAAGTGCAGATGATGTATTGATCATGAGTCGCTAACTTTTTATTCCAACATGACGACAATTTCTATAAAGCTTAAAAAGTTATCTTAATTTCCTTAAATTTCCAAATTGTATCCATGAAGATTTTCGCAGCCTATCCCGTCTTATATTTTTTTGTTTTCATATCCCTTGGATTTGGGCAATCCCTTACTCCAGACTCAAGGTTTGCCCTATTTGTCGAAGTTCCTTCTTCAAAAATAGATCCATCTCATGCAGATTACGCTAGAGATAAAATTGCAGCTGAATTAACCAAACTCAACTTTCCTATCATCACCCATGAGGCTGTGGTTAATGCTGTCGCCCAAATTTCAGATCCTAATCATATAAGTGCACATAAAGGCTTAAGCGAAAACAATATGCAGTCTTTAGCTCAATTGCTAAATGCAGACTACTTTATTTGCTTTACACTCAACGATTTTCGAAGTGAGTCAAAAGATCTACCTCGTTTTGATAGAAAGATTTTTACTCACTCGCTCTCTGCCAACTTTAGAGTGGTTAGCTCCTCAACAGTTGCCTCTTCTTTTGGCGAGTCATTATCAGCTTCCAAGAAAATTGCTGTTACATCGAACATTCAAATTGAAGTGA